>NZ_CP126459.1:0-83306 GCF_030916465.1 Rhodococcus sp. AH-ZY2 | reverse complement strand
GCTCCCCCACCAACAGGCCCTCTTCGTCGATCCACATGTCCAGACCCGGACCGATCCGCACCACATCGAACATCCGGCAATCCAGCGCCGCGCGCAGGGCCGCACCGACTCCCCGTTCCTCGGTGCCCGCCAGCTCGATCACCGCCGCAGTGCCATCCACATCGACCCGCACTGCCGTCACCATCTTGTCCACAGTGAACTCCTTGTCTCCGCCTGATTCGGCGGGGTTATTCGGGCTGGTCAGTCACGCTTCCAACACCCGTTACTTTACATATCTGTTTTGCATAGTTCAAGCCGGGGACCGTGGCGGACATCGGCATCGCACGGACCCCGCGCGCCGTGCGGGACGTGGCGTCGACGCAGGTCAGGGCGGGGATCGGCGCGGTCGGCCCCATCGAGGCGAAGTGCCGGCCCTCTCGCCGGGACGTGCCATCGTTGCAGGTAACGGCGGGTTTTTCGTGTTCGCGGTCGAGCTTCAGGCGGCGGGCGGCTCACGCAGGGCCACCCACAGATCGGGCTCGGAGTCCCACAGCGGCTCGGCCTTGACGAGTTCACCCCAGGTGATCATCTGGCGGCAGTGCCGCACGGTGTCGAACAGGTTTGCGCCGGGAATGTTCCCGGCCAGGCCGGGGACGTTGAAGGCGGGATAGTCGATGGGATCGAGGCCCAGCGTCGGCGTCGTGTCGCCTTTTCGCTGGTAGGGGCTGGAAATGGAAGAACCCCACCGGATATCAGCCGGTGGGGTTCTTCGCGGGGCCGCTCAGATGTAGGCGGCCTGTTCGGCGGTCACGACGGTGCCGGTGGTCGCGGCGATCAGCGCGGACTTCGCGGCGATGAACTCGGCGTCGTCGCCACCCTTGATCGCAGCGGCGTAGCGGGTGCGGGCCTGCTCGATGGTGTTCTCCATGATTCTTCCTCTCGTTGGGGACTCCCTAACTATACAAATCTGATTTGTATCGTGTCAAGCCCGGGGAGCGGCTTTTTTCGCACCACCCAATCCGGCCGCAGGACGTGCCCGGCGGGACGTGCCGTCGTCGCAGTTCACAGGATGTTCTCTGCGCTCCCGCCGGGATCGAGCAGCAGCAGCCGGTAGGTGAGCATCACCATTTCGACGTCGGTACGCAGCTCGTAGCGCCGCTCGCGGGCGAGCACATCGGCCATGTCCGTCACGAACTGATCGGTGGCAGGCAGCCGCAGGTATTCGCCGAGCACTGTTGCCGCCGCGTACAACTCCGCTCCTACCCGGTGCCCGACGATCTCGCCGGTGCGGCGGTCGAGCATCTCGAGGGTGGCCACCTCCTCCGCGGTCCCTCGGGCCTGACGGGTCGCCAGGCGCACCGCTCGCGCGGCCACGGTGGTGATGCCGATCGAGTCGAAGATCCGCAGGTAGTCCGGTACTGCGGCGACTGTTGCGCGACGGCCGAGCAGGGCTCGATAGCGATCGGCGGACGAGGGGAACGCGCGACGGGTCAGGTACGCCATCGTGGTCACTGCGCCGCTCCGTCGACGGTAGCGGCAGGCGCAGGGACGGAATCGATCCACGGGGCGTCGTCGCGGTCTTCGACGTACTGCCCACCGGGCGGGTTGTCGTAGTGGCTCAGCAGCGCGGCACGGGCAGCGGGCGAGGCGGTCGCCAGATTCGCATCACGTGCCTCGATCCAGTCCTCCCAGTGCCAGCCCGCCCCGGCGTCGAGGACGTACTCGGTGGGCCGGACCGGCACGCCGTCGAGGAACGCCTCGATCACGGACGGGCCGTCGGGATCGCGCACGACGATGACCTCCAGCTCGGGAGCCGCCGGACGGCGGGCGGGGGCCGGCCCCTGATCGGTGCCACCGGTTTCGTCGCCGTAGTAGCCATCCGCGCGGCGCGTGATCTCGTGCCAGTCGGTGCCGAGCCGGTCCGCCAGGTGACGAAGATCAGCGGTCAGGTCGGCCAGGACCGACTCGAGGTCGTTCGGGGTCGCTCCGGTGCGCTCGGCGTACGGCACCAGCGCCCACAGCGCCGAAAGCGCCCGTGTGGCGCTCGTGTGGTCCGGGGCCATGTCGGTGGCAGGGTCCAGAGCAATTGGGGCGTGAGCGTCGCGCACAGCGGCCAGATCTGCGATCGTGCGCGTGGTGGAGAACAGGTCGGGAGAGTTCATCGGGCAGGTCCTTGTCTTCGGTCGTATGAGCACATGCCGCACAGCCGGGCCGTGCTGCGCGGCCCGGCCTGCTCCGCTCAGGAGTCGGTCTTGGTGAGCGTGTAGCCGAGCGCGGCGGCGAGCATGAACATCAGGTCCTCGCCGTCCGGGAGGTCGACCTTGTCCATCCGGTCGACGATGTCGGCGCACTCGTCGGGTGTCTCGCACCGGCATTCGGAGTTCTGCGGCTCGTCGTACTCCGAGGCGAGCGCGTCACCGAAGCAGGTCGGGTCGATGACCCAGGTGTCGGTACCGGCCAGGTCGCGCATGAGGTACACGCGCACGGTCTCTTCGATGTAGTGCGCGCCGTGGGCGGCGGCGCGTTCGCCGCCGGACAGGTACGGCTCGGGCGCTGCGGCGGTGGGGTTGGTCATGGTGAAAGTCCTTTCGTCGGAGATTCGGTGGTGTCGGTGGCCGGAGGGCCTCGACGTCGGCCTCAGTGCTTCGGGATCTTGAGGCGGTCCGGGATCTGGTGGTCGCGGCCGGGCAGCAGAACGGTTTCCGCGTACACCGAGGCCGGGTTGTCGTGGTCGGTGCGGACGTAGTGCGCGACCGTGCTTGCCTGCCCGATGTATTCGCCGTCGATGAAGACCTGTGCCGTGGGGTTTGCACGTGCCCCGGCGGGCAGGTAGGTGGCGCGGCCTTCGCGGGCGGCGAGAAGAACCTGTGCCCGCAGTGCTGCGTAGTCGATGCTCATGATGCGGCTGCCTCGTTCCAGCGGGTGTCGTGGGGGTGTGCGGGTGCGGCTGCCTGGGCGTCGGCGCCGTAGTGCCGAGCGCAGGGGTCGTCGAGCAGGTCGCGGTAGGCGAACATCAGCAGCTCGAAGCCGTTGCGGTGGATGTGGCCGATACGGGTGCGTAGCGCGGCAATGGTGGTGGTGATGCGGGCGGCGCTCGGCGAGGCGACCACCTCGGCCAGGACGCGGGCGATGGCGGCCAGCTCTGCGGCGGCGGCGGTGTCGGCGGGGGCGCGGCGGGCGAGGTGGGTTCCGCGCACGGCGAGGGTGTGCAGGTCGATGTCCTCGAAGAGCGTGCCGAGGGCTTTGTGGAGGATCGGGGCGGGCAGGGCGCGGCGCAGGCGCATCAGGCTGCGGTAGTCGGTGGGGGTGGTCCACTGCGGAGGTGTGAGGGTCACTGTCGGGCTCCCGTCGTCAGGACGTTGCCGAAATGGTCACGTCACGATCGAGTACAAAACAAACGTGTTTTGTATCGTTGGATCTGCGGAAATGCTGCTCGGATCTGGGGATTCACGCGCCGACCGAAGGTGGGCGAACTACTCGCCTGCGAATCCTCGCCGCACCGGGCGGCGCACCCCAACAATACAAATATTGTTTGCAATGTGTCAACCGTGCGAGGTTGCCGATTCCCCGAAGGCCCGCAGCCCCGCCACGGGACATGCCATCTGCCCAGGTCGGACCGGCAAAAGCACCGTCCCCGCAACCGACACAATCGGTTGCGGGGACGGATTCGAGCCACAGCGCGCTGCGCCGATCAACTCGGCCGGTACTGCTGCGCGCGAGCGATGCCGTCGTCGTAGTCCTCGACGTACTTCCCCGCCCCGGGCGTGTACTTGCCATCGACACGATCGGGGTCGTAGGCCATGAACACCACATCGGGGCGGCCGTCGTTGAACGCGCGGAAGGTCTCGTAGTCCCAACCGTCGGGGGCGTAGTCGTCGTTCCACCTCAGTCGTGCCACAGGCACGAACCCGGCATCGGCGTACAGATCCGGAAGCACGGTGTCGAAGCAGTCCAGCCGGTGCCCGCCGAGCGCGGTGGCGTGCCGGAGCATCGCGCGCGCCGCGCGCGGGTGTGCGCAGTCCTTGTGCGCGAACACCGACACGATCTCGTCGCCTTTGAGGGCGACACCGGCCTTGCCGTCGTCGGTGATCAACAACCGCATCTGCCGGTACTCGTCCTCGCCGTAGACGTACACCGACGCCGCGTGCGGATTCTTGCGGGTCAGCTCGAGCATCTGCTCGCGGTACAGACCGCAATCGTCCGGCGCGAGCTCGTGCAGTGGCGGCGCAGACAACCCACGGGACTCGAGCTTCGCGCGCACGGAGTCAGACAGGGTGTGCGTCGCGACCGGGGTGATCTGCTGGCCGTTGATCAGAAGCCGAGGGCTTCGGCCTCCTCGATCTTCGGATCGGTCCACCGATCCTCGATCTGCTTCCGCTCGGCTTCCGGAAGGTCCGGACTCCAGCCGAACGTCCTCCAGAACGCTTCGCGCCGCTCCTGCGTCATCGGTTCCTCGTTGCTCATCGTCGACTCCTTCCTCATCGGTGTGTTCTGTGCGGGCACGGCGCAGCGCGTCGACCTGTTCGGTTCTGAGCCTTTCAGCGTCCCGCAGACGGACGGTCAGCGCGTGTCGGTCGTGTGGGTCGGTCGTGGCCTCGATCGCGGCACGCAGGTCGTCCTGGCCGCCCGGAGTGGAGTCGTACAGCGCCAGGGTCTGCGCGTAGTCGGCTTCGGCGGCGGCGAGGCGGCGTTGCACCCGCGTGTGCGTCGGATGCTCGGCCAGCCGAGCGCGGGCCGTCGCGACGCGCGCGGTGGCCTGCTCGAGACGGGCGCGCATGTGCGGGGTGCAGCGCGGGCCGGGCTTGGGTTTACACATTCGCGGCCACCTGTGCGGTGGCGTGGTCGATCACGGTGGCCAGAGCGCGACCGAGCCGGTCCACGCGCGTGGGGTCGGGGGTGCGCGGGTCGGTGAGGTAGACATCGCGGCGCAGCTCGATCATCACCGAGATCACGCGCTCGTCGCGACCGTAGTGACGCAGCGGCACGTAACTGCCCGCATACGGGGTGTTCTCGCCGATCCGGTCGATCTCGGACAGGGACGCGAATGCGCCACGGACAGCCTCGGACAGCCACGCCGGGGTGTGCACCCGGTCGGTGCCGATACACAGCGCGGGGCGCGCGGCGCTCGGGTCCTCAAAACCGGACGGGGCGGCGGGGTAGGAGTGCAGGTCGATGATCACCGCTCGACCGCACGTGCGCAGGCGGTCGTCGACAGCGGCGGTGACCGCATCGGCGTAGGGACGGAAATAGGCATCGATCAACTCGGCGGTGCGCGGATACGGTTCGGCGCGCAGCGGTGCGCCGGTGCAGGTGCGGGTGTAGACCGCGCCCCGGCCGAAGGCATTGGCCGGCTCGCCGGCGTCGGTGAACCGTTCCGGATCGATCACCAGCCGCGACATGGTGTTGACCACGGCGGTCGGCCGCAGGCGGCTGTGGCGTCGCGTGGCCGCCGCGATCTCGTCGGTGGCGGTGTCGGTGGATTCGTCGAGTTCGGCGGCCAGTTCGACGTCGGTGGGGATCAGGTCGGCGCGGATCTCGGGCGGGATGATGCGCGAGGCGTGCGGGACGTGGATGAGCACCGGGCACTGGCGATCTCCCGGGAGGACAAGCGGTGAGGTGGGCATGGCGGTCCTTGTCGGTTCTGTGGCGGAGGTCGAGCGGTGAGCCGGGCACGACAGCGTGCCCGGGGACGCGAATTGTCCTCGAGAAGGCCGTGTTCGACCAACAGGGTGGCGCTCACACGCTGCGCTGGGAGAGGGCGCGCACAGACGATTCCCGCACGATCCAGGTGCCGCCGACACGGATGGCGGGCAGCCGCTGGGTGGAGATCGCCTTGATCACGGCCTGGCGGCTGATTCCGAGCCGGTCGGCAGCCTCCTGAACCGACAGCAACGGCGGCAGATCCACGCCGTCGAGCAGGCGGTCGTAATCGGCAGTGAGCAGCACCCGTACCGAGCGCAGCGGCCACGGGTAGGTCTTGAGGATCGCCAGCGCGGTGGAGTTGGCCTGCCGTACCGACTCGGCCGGGACGGTGAAGATCACCTCGGCGTGGCCGAGTTCGGAGCGTCCGGCCGCGCCGCTGTAGTCCGCGATGGGGCCCAGCAGCTGCTCGGCGTTCTCCGGTCCGAACTCGGTGTCGAGTTCGGCGATGACGTTGTAGGACTGTGCGGTCACGGTAGGTATTCCTCTCGGGTGCGGTGCGGGTCGGTTCGGTCGGTGGTGGACAATGGGGTCGGGCCGGGGGTGATATCAGCACCCCCGGCCCTTGATCGTCAGCGACGCGGTGGCCACTGAAATCCCGCTCGTTTGAGCGGGGCGAGACCGTTTCTGAACGCCCGCGGATCGCTCGCGGTGGCCGAGAACGTCGTGATCAGCGCGTCGTCCTTGTAGACCATCAGGTGGCTCTTGGCTCGGCGAACCACGAAACCTGCCTCCTCGACCGCCTTGAGGATCTTGCGGGTGTCCTTGTCGATCCCCTTGTACTTGTCCATCCTCCACCTTCCGTTGCCATCTGACAACTCGATATTACATTATCGGTTGTCATACGACAACCAATAATGCGAACGAGCCCGTGACCTGCGCCTACGCGCATCACAGCGGAAAGTTGTGGACACGCACCCGCTCCGGAACAGCACCCAGCCCCCAGGACCGCGCCGCGCGGGCCACCGCAGCAGGGATCTCGACCGCCGATGCCGATGCAGCGAACCGCTCCGAAGCATCGAGCAGGTACAGCCCGCGCTCGACGTCATGGACGGCCGGGTGCAGATACCAGGTGACCCCGCGCGGAGCGCCCAGCCAACCCGTGGTGAACACCGTGCGAGTGCGGCCGTCCCGCTCGATGGTGGCCACCTCGGTTGCCCAGTCGACCGCGACCAGCGCGTACAGCGGCACGCCGATCACCCCGACCTCCGAAGCCGAGCTCTGCGCACCCGCGAACGGCTGCCCCAGCGCGCCGCGCTGCGGATGACGCGGGAAGCTGTGGACGCCGCCGACGATGAGCGCGGCGGCTCCGTCGACCTCGGTGGCGAACCCGGCGGGCAGTGCGGTGACGGGTGCAGTCATGGGCATTCTCCTGTACTGGGGCGTGGATTCGAGATCGGCAGGCACATCAGGCGGCGGTGCGCGCGGCGCGCGCGGCGACGCCCACCTCGATGTCGAGAGCATCGACGTGCCGGGCGATGGTGCCGTCGGCCAGGCGCACGTCGGCGACCCGGCCGCCGAAGAAGTCGGTTCGGTAGTCGAGGATTTCGGCGATCTCGGTGAGCACCGGAGTTCCGGTGATGGTGACGGTGACCAGTTCTGCAACAGGGGTATTCGACATTTCCTTCTCCTTCGCTGGGTGCTTTGGACAGTGGTTACTATACAAACAACATTTGCATTGTTGCAACCCCTTGGCCGTCACTCCCTCCGCTCGCATCCCTCCGGGACGTACCGTCACCGCAGATCAACGCATCTTTCGAGAACCAGAAAACCGACAACAAAATGCCGGGCGCAGGGAACGCTTCCCCACACCCGGCCTTGACCGCCGGCCACCCGGCGGGACGTGTCATCTATGCAGACGTCGTCCGGGTGATCGACTGTCGACGGCCACCTCTCGAGCTTCCTCCCTGGCACGGATCGCCAAGGCAGCAGACCCATCGGTATCGGGTCGCCCATCGGCGAGCATCCGAAGCACCACGCGGGTCGCGCGCACATCGGCGAGCGCGCGATGGCCACCGCCGAGCCGCAGACGGCCATCGAGTCCCAATCCGAGCGCTTCGCAACGGCGGGCCATCACGCACTGCCAGCGGGCCGGCTCGGCCAGATGCGCCGGATCGATACCCTCCCGTCGACAGTCGTGCAGCACCCGGCCCCGGTCGAACTTCGCGTTATAAGCGAGCACCACACGGTTCTTCGTTGCCGCCGCGAGCTCAGGGAAGACCTCCGACCAGCGTGGTGCACCGGCCAGATCCGTAGCAGTCAGTCCGTGCACTTCGACCGCTCCAGGCTCGATCTCGACCGGTGAGCAGTCCACGAGCGTGTTGAGCAGCACCTCACCGGTCGCGGCGTCGATCACGGCGATCTCGATGATCGACCCGTCCAGCCCGCTGGTTTCCACATCGACGATGCAGGCCGCACCGTCCGCGAGCACGGCATTCGCCCACGCGCGCGGCGTGTGTGTCTGTAACGGCATTGCACCTCCTCGGTCTCGATCATGATCGGCGAGCAACACCGCGCCGCAGCGGGGACGCATTTCGACCTCGCCAGCGGGGCCGGTTGTCACCGTGGGACATGCCGTCTGCGCTGGTCACAGGGCTGTATCGGCCACCGCGGCCCCTGTGTGCGGGTGTTCCAGGGCGCGAACGGCCACCCCCTGCCCCGAAATGGCCAGCGCCGGCGACCTGACGGGACGTGTCGTCACAGCAGGTCACGGGCATTTTCGGGCGTTGAAGCGGTTACACGCCGGGGGCCGGCTCGGCGTCGACTTCGAGCCGGTAGCCCCGACCCGATGCGGTGGTGTGCAGGCTGTCGATGTTGATCGACACCACCCTCCCGGGTTCGGTGACCTGCCCGGTCTCGGTGTCGTGCGAGCGGATGACGGTGCACACCGCGCGCGAACCCAGGTTCCCCTCGCGAACGAGGTCGTCGACGTGCAGCGTCCGCACGGTGGTGCGGCGCAGATCGTCCGTCCACAGCTGCCCGACGGCGATCTCGTCGCCGTGCCGGTTGGTCAGGATCTTGGTCATGTGGTCTCCCATCGTGTCCAGGTCGCAAGGTCGGGGCGCTCGGGCTGTCCGAGCGCCCCGGGAAGCAGCAGTTCAGGCAGCGTCAGGCCCGGTGTCGGTGCCGGTGTCGACCACCCGCGCGCCGTCGACGATGCGCACCCCGTTCCCATCGGCGTCACGCAGCCCGCGGATCTCGCTGTAGGGGACGCGATCTGTCCACGAACCTCCGACGATCGAGCCGATGGTCACCGTCTTCGCATTGACCTTGAGGACACGGTGGAAGTGCCCGACGTACCGCACCAGATCGCCCGCGGCGACAACGTCGCGGCTGTAGGCGGTCGCGGTGCCTGCGTCGATCTGGTGTGCGCGCACGCCTTCCCAGTAGGCGAGCTCGTCGGCGATGTGCTCGATCTCGGCGAGTACCCGCTCGCGGTAGTCCCCGCCCGCAGCCTCGTGGGTCTCGACGTACTTCTGGCCGGTCTGCTTGTTGGTGTGCAGGGTCCGGGTGTATCCGTCGCGGTCACGTTCGAGGCGGCGCAGCTCGGCGGTGAGCTTGTCGATCCGCCGCGCGACCGTGACCGGGGCGTAACGACGATCGGTGGTCTTGGCTGCGGCATCGACGCGGCCCCGCGCGGTGGCGGCGGCGCGCTCGGCTGCCACGGCCTTGCCGAGTGCGTTCCAGGACTTCTCCACCGCGCGGCGGTGCCGGGTCTCGCTGTGGTGGCCGACCTTGATCGGTTCGCCGCCCTCGGGCAGCGCATCATGTGCGGCCTGGTCTGCGGCCCACGCGGCCTCGGCAGTGCCGGCCTTGCGGTCGGCCTTGGCATCGAGTGCATCGACGCGGGCGGCTTGGCGGGCGATCTTGTCGGCTTCGACGTCGGCGGTGGGCCGGTAGGTGTCGTCGATGTCGACGTCGACAGTGAAACCGGCTGCGCGCAGCGCGGCGGCCGTCGCGTTGATCTGGGGCAGCTTGGCGCGGCGATCCCGCGACTGCGGGATGTACCAGGACCCGAGGTTCCGGGACCAACGCCAGCGCTGAGCCTTCAGAATCTCGGCGGAGCCGTCGCCACGGCTCGTGCCGTCGATGAGAGTGCCCTCGGCGTGAGTGTGGGTGATGGTCAGTGCGGACATGGGCGGTCCGTCCTTTCTCAGGGGAGGGTGTGCAGGTCGGAGGGGGCGCAGTGGTGGATCAGCGCACGAACCGCCAGGCCGAGCGCACGGCGCGAGCACCGGGCACCTTGCGGACGGCGAGGTTGCCCGCGATCTTGGCTGCGCGCTTGCCGTACACGACGCCGCGCGAGGGTCCGGCCGGACGGACGGGGACGCGTTTGGCCACGGGGCGGACAGGCGGGGCCGGGACGGTGGGAGCGGTGTCGGCGGTCAGTTCCCGCTCCCACTGCGCGAAGTCGTCGACCGGGGGCTGAATCCGGTCGGGGGTCGATTCCGGCGTGCTGCCCGTGACAGGGCGGCGTGCATGGCGGTGCTCGTAGCCACGGACCGGATCGAGATAGCGCAACGGGGTGCGGGTCACGATGTTCTCGGCCAGGCGCGAGGACCACTGGCGGGTCTTGTAGGCGGACAACAAGTGTCCGGCCAGCCACAGCAGCGCACCGGTGGCGAGCATCGGCAGGCGGGTCGAGACCGGGTCACCGGCGACGATCGACATCAGGGCGAGGGCGACCATGAGGACACCGACGAAGCGGGCGCACGGTGCACCGATCTTCCAGATGAGCAGTGCGGCAAGGGATACGGCTGCAATGGTGGCGATAATCGACATTCCGGTTTCCTTCCCGTGGTGCATCTTCCGGGACTAACTTTACAATAGTTATTTGCATTGTTGCAACCCGGAACGGTCAGTCTTCGCCCGGCGCACACTTCAACGACACAAGCAAGGTATGTAAAGTTTGCGACACCACCCGACAGGCACACCACGATCGCCTACCCGAGAGACGAAAGGCACGGACCCCGCAATGGCCAACCCGAACCGACTCACCGCCCAGCAGTGCGTCGACCTACTCAAAGAAGAAACCGGCGACGAGATCAAGCCGGTGACCTTCCACGCCTACGTCCACCGCGGCCACGCCCCGAAACCGGTCGAGAAGATCGGCAACACCCCACTGTGGAAGCGCAGCGAGATCGTCGAATGGGCCCGCAACCGGCCAGGACGCGGCGCGCGCACCGACCTACGCCAACCCCGCCGGCGCACCAAAACCTCCGATACGGCGACCACGACCGACTAGCCCATTACGGCCGGGACGTGCTATCCGACCAGCTCAGACCCTGTTTTGAACAGCACTGCGCCCCTACTCCCACATTGCCGGAGTAGGGGCGCTTGAGCGTCATGCCTGCGAGCGGCAGGTGCCACGCTCAGCTCACGGGTACATCCACTCGTTCCATCGGTCGGTCCACACACCTACTCATGTCCGGCCCGGGACGTGTCATCTATGCAGGTCAGCGGCAGTCGACGTGCACCGAGACATACACCCGACCACTGTGCTCGCTGCTCCACTCGACCGGGCCGTCGACGGCCACGGCGATATCGAGCTGATCGGGTTCGGACCAGTCCACCGGCACGGGCGCCGCGATCAACGCGGTGGTGGTGTCGAGCTCGGCGGCCTCGAGCTGCTGGTCGGTGTTGCCCACCGTCAGCACCGGCGAGCCGTATGCGGCGCGGATCGTCCACCCGTGCGGAGCGGTGATCTCGACGGCCAGGTCATCGCCGCGCCCGGTGCACCGGGCGGTGATCTCGTCCGGTTGAGGCGTGGTGATCTCGGTGTCCGAGTGCGTATCTCCCCAGCCGAGAACGATGCTGCCCAGATCGGTGCTGGTACCGGTGACGACCCGGCCACTGAACGAGGTGGACACTGCCGCAGCGTCGCGCGGCGCGTCGCCACAGCCGGTCAACACGGCAAGCCCGCTCGCGAGGACCACCCCCGCGAGCGCCGCGCGGCGCATCTGGTCGGTCACAAACATCTCCGGGTGATCCTTTCGGGGCAGCAGGGGCGGCGGCGGGGACCGGTCACTTGAACACGTCGACGTACCAGAGGCCGTCGATCTTCGCGGTGGTCACGGTCTGAGTGCCGCGCTCGACCGGCACACCGGGTCGCATGACCGACAGGTCGACGAGGAAGACCCCGTCCGACAGCTCGACGGTGCGCAGGCAGTAGTTGGTGCCCTGCGGGAGCTTGTCGATGAAGGTCTGCAACTCCGGGGCGGGCGTGACCGTCGAGGTCGGGGTGGCCAAGGCCCGCGCGGCGGCGGCGTCGCGGCGGTTGTAGTACGCGTAGTTGAACGCAGCGATCACGCCCGGTCCGCTGCGCTGGTCACCGCGATCGGCGCGGCATTCGCTGGTCGCCTCCGGATCAGCGGCGGCCGCCGGCTCGGGTTCGGCCGGCAGATTCAGCACCGGGAGGCCGTTGTCGCTGGCCGGGTCCTCGATGTCCGCCGACGGGGCCGGCTCGGCGGCGCTGTGGTCTGCGGTGAGCTGTCCGACGGCGACGGCCCCGGCCACCACCACGGCCACCGCCGCCGCGGCGACAGCGGCGGTGCGGCCGGGCCGCCCCCGGCCGCGCTCGCCGCGCGGCGACGCCGCCGGCCCCGGTGCCGCCGAAGCGGTCAGGGCCGACGGCATCGCCGCGGGTGAGGTGGGCGCACCACCGAGAAGGTCGACCACCGCGGGATGGCGAGGGGTCCTCCGTGTGATGTTCGGCTTCCTCATGATGCTGCCCACTTTCTTCTCGACTCAGATACCGAACTGGGTGATTCCGTCGCCGACGGCGTTGGAGATGAGGTTTCCGGCCAGGCCCGCGGTGGCGTCGTTGAAGAACGTCTCGAGGGTCTGGTCGACCTGCTCGACGATCTGCTCGCCGCCCGGCTGTGCCTGCACGACATCGCGAACCTGCGTGTCGATCGCCGGGGCTGTCTCGGTGGTGAACGTCTGCACAGCGTCGACGACGACCTGACCGACCGGGTCCTGCGACCACTGTTCGAGCGTGGCATCGACCTGCTGCTCGACGGCGTCGGCCTCGACGTCGGGGACCTCCGCCTCGATCGGCGTGGCGTCCTCACCGGCGCCGTAGGCCGTGCCGGCAGCGAAACCGGCGGCACCACCGAGACCGGCGCCGATACCGCCGCCGATCGCGCACCCGACGCCCAGGCCACCGGCCGCACCGAGCGCCGTCGCGGCGACGCCGCTGGTGACCGGAGCAGCGCCGGGGATCGGCAGCGGCACCATCGTTCCGGCCATCGCGCCGCCGATACCGGCGACCGTGCTGACCACGAGGCTGGCCGGGACACCGACCGCTGCGCACCCGGCAGCCGCACCGGCACCGGCACCGAGCGCAGCGCCGGCGACCTGCGCCGAGGCGACACGTTCGGCTTCGGTGGTATCGAGGCCGACCGAGCGCCACGCATCGGTGACCTGAGCTTCGATCACTGCGGTGGTGTTGTTGGTGCGTTCGGCGTCGATGTCGGAGACCCAGTTGGGCTGGTCGAACACCACGCGGCCCATGCGCATCGTGTCCTTGGGTGCCTCGATCGGCACGGTCGGGTCGATCACCGGGGTCGGGGCACGCAGCTGGCTCCAGTCCACAGCCGGCGTCGCCTCCTCCGTGTCGGTATAGGCGCTGTAGCCGCCACCCCCGGAGTAGTCGGTGGAGTAGTCGGTGGAGTAGTCCACGACGGTCACCCCGCCACCGGTCTGCGGGTCGTAGGCACGCGTGCCCTGGTTGTACTGTGCCGGCGGCGCGACCCAGAAACTGCTGTCGGCCTTCGGCTCCGCGGCGCTCGGCGCAGGCGTCTCGGCCGCGGTGGTGCCGCCGGTCTGCGCGCCGCTGGTCACACCTTCCTGCGTGGTGCCGCCGGTCACCCCGCCCTGAATCGGTTCGGCCGACGCCGGGCCTGCCACCATCGCGGACATCCCGAACGCAGCGGAGGCCACCGCCAGCGCCGTCGCAGTGCTTCTCGCCGACCGACGACGATGCCGTCCCTGTGCGCGGCGCGCGGCGCGGTTTCCGATAGTGGTGTCGATGCTCATCTGTACCTCTCGGTGAAAGTAGGTGAAGAAAACGGGCCCACCGCGCAGCGGGGGCAACGACTCAGCCAGCGGCATCACTGCCGATCCGGGTGACGGTCGCCGCGAGCACGGTCAGCGCATCGCAGGTCTCGCGGCGCAGTTGTGACAGCACGATCCGTTCCCCGGACGCGAAGACCGGCTCGAACGGCATCCGGCACACCGACACCCCGAGCGCGGTGAACGCCTCGACGGCCTCGGTCTCGACCATCGGCGCATCCCCCGGTCCGTCAGTGATGACGACGACGGTGCGCGCAAGCACATTCGGGCGGACCGCGGAGATCGCAGTGAGGGTGCGCTGCGCGGCCACGGCGGCGTCGCGACGCAGCGGAACGGGCACAACAACCGTGTGTGCGGCGGTGATCGCCCACCGCCAGCTGCCGGAGTGGCTGGAGTTTCCGGTGTCCGCGAGCATCAGGTCGTAGTGCCGTTCGAGGATCGCCCCGAGCGTGGCGGCATCGTCGAAGCTCAACGGCGCCTCGGCCCCGGCCGGTCCTGCCAAGGCGTAGGAACCGTTCGGCTGGCGGGTCAGGTAGCGCGCGAGAGTGGACGGGCGCACCTGGTGCGGTGCCTGGCCGAGATCCGCGAGCAAGCTCACCGCGTCGTGTCCTGCGGCCGGGGGGACCGCGACCCGATCGGAGAAACTGCCGCCGATCTCGCCGAGGTCCAGGCACGCGGCCGTGGCAGGGCCGCGGTACTCGGCGATCGTCTCGGCCAGAGCGATCGACATCGGGGTCTTGCCGACGCCGCCCTTGAGGTTGACGAAGGTGATCACGGCGCTCTCCGGCAGCGGGCCGGCGATCGTTGCCTGTGCGTCGCGCAGCCGCATTTCGAGCGAGTCCGCCTTCGGGGCCAAGGCGAGGCCGAGCATCGCATTGAGCCGGCCCCTCATCCCGATCCGGGCGGGCAGGTTCGCTGCCGGATTCACGCCCGGTGCGGACAGTGCCGGCAACGCCCCGATCGGGCCTGTGGCCGCGTCTGTGGGCCGAACAGACCGCGCGGTGGGGGTTGCTGCCCGCGCGGGCCGTGCAGTCGCCTGAACAGGCTGTGCGGGCGCCTCGTAGGGGATCGATTCGGCGGCCACGGTCACCGGTCCGGCCGGCGCCGGGGAGCCAGGCTCCGCGGGCGCCGGTTCCGGATCGGCCACCGCGACCGGGATGGGCACGCTCGGGGCGTTCTCGGTGAGCTTGCCGTCGGGGCCGACCGTGAGGAAGCGAGTGTCCTTGCCCGTCCGATAAACGACCTCGACGGCCGCCTGCTGCTCCACTGCGATCGTGCGCACGAACTCGTGCACGACAACCGCCAGGTTCTTGTCATCGGTTGCAGCCAGTTCCATCGGCGGCACGGCGGCACCGGCGAGTTGTGCGCGCGCTGTCGTCGCGGAGGTCGCCTCGATTTCCACGGTCGGCGTCATCGTCAGTTCCCGCCGAAGGCACCAGCGCCGGCCAGCGCGGTGTCCATGTCCTCGACGACGGCCTCGGTCTGCTCCAACTCGGCCAACGCCTGCTCGCGGGCCTTGCCCTCGGGCAACGCCTCGATGACCGCGCGGCGTTTGGTCGAAGCGTCGCGGATCTCGGCGAGACGTTCGCGGGTCAGTTCCTGCTTCTCGTCGAGCTTGGGCAGCCACGCAGGCACCGATGCCTTGAAGTACTCGCGCAGTGCAGCGATGACCGGATCGTTGGCGCCCTTGGCGATGAACGGTCCACGCAGCGCAGCGACATCCTCGGCGGTGGGGGTGATCGACTGGGAGATACGGCGGGTCATGGTGTTCCTTTCGAGGAGTGATTTCGGTGTGATTCGGTAGCGGGTGGACTCTCGGGACGAGAGCCGCCGTGCGGGTCGGGCATCGGCTCGATGCGGCAAGGTCACAGGGTCATGCGGGCGCTCCTACAGAGTCGGGATCGGGCAGTGCCACGACGCCGGTCGCGTCGAAGGTGATGCGGGTCTTGACGCGGCCGGTGCCCACGATCAGAACGGTCGAGCTGACCTCGCCCTTCTTGTTGCGGCGCACCTCGACGTCGTCGACGGTGACCGGCACCAGCTCGCCGCCGGAGTCGTCGAGAAGCACCGTCTGACCGGCCTGCACACTCGACGCCGGAATGGCATCGGCGAAGTCGTCGTCTTCTGCCTCCGGTTCCGGTGCCGACTCGGGCTCTTCTTTGACCATCGACACCGCGGAATCGTCGCCACGACCCGCCCCGATGACGATCGGCTCGGGCACGCTGCCGTGGCTACGCGCACGCTTCGCCAGCGCCCGCTCGGATTCGATGAACTCGGCCAGCTCCGGCGAGTAGCACGTGAACTGCGGCGCCTCCGCTGGTATGAGGCCGTCGATGATCGCCTTTTCGCTCTGCGAGAGCTGGTTCCACTTGTTCGGATGCTTATCGACGTTCGGGGTCCACCACATCTGCGCATCGACCGGATTACCGTCGTCCCCGAGCGCGATCCCGCGGCCCTTGACCGACGTGTCGACCTCCCGGCCGACGGTGGAATCCCCCCACATCATCAGCGCGCCGTCCTGCGAGAGATTGCCGAGCGAAATGCGGGTGCCGAAGTTGTCCCGCGCATTGCCCGAGGCGCCGCCGAACAGGGACGCATCCGGGCGCTGCACCCCGAGCAACAAGCGGATGCCGGCCGAGCGGGCGAGCACCGCCAGATCCGCCCACGCGCCGAGCGGATCGAGTTCTTTCAGCTGTGCCTTGGTCTCGTCGTCACCGGTCTTGGCGAGGCGCTGCCACTTGCCGGAGAGGATGAAGAACTCGTCGAGCACCGCGATCATCAGCGGTAGCTGCGAGCCTTCGATCTTCATCTGATGGATGTAGGCGTTGCGCGCCATCATCTCGGTATGCAGGGCGCGCACGAACATCGCCGCGCGCAGTGCGTCGTAGATGATCGCCCCGCACCCCGGATAGCCCTCGAGGCCGTCGAGTTCGATCATCTTCGGATCGACCCCGACGAACGGGATACCGCGCCGCGCGGCCTCGGTGAGCAAGGTGCGGATCACCGAGGTCTTGCCGCCACCGGTCGGCCCGACAATCAAGCAATGCGGTTTGTTCGAGCTGGTGGACACATCCCAGAACATGATCCGATCCGCCGCCCCGGTCGCGTAGGGCAGGTGCCGCAGGTTCTCGTCGATCAATTCGAGGGGATGGTCCACACGCGTGGGCATGGCAGTCACCAAACGCATCACTAGGAATCCTTTGCTCGGGTACCAATCAGTGGTCCAATTGCGGCCGGACTCGTGCTCCCCCGCCAACGAGGCGAGCGCTTCCTCGACTTTCATTTGGAAGCCGGGCGAGCCGGTGTTCATCGACTTGTCGAAGGTGATCCGATAGCCGGTCTCGATGCCGTTCTCATCGATCGTTTCGACGGTGACCTTGGGGTCGGAGAAGATCGACGCCGCATCGAGCGCGTCCTGAAGAGCCTTCTGCCGTTCGCTGCGGGTGTCCGGGGCGATCGATGTGCGGGTGAGGACGAGTCGGTCGCGGTGCGCGTCGTGCCGCACCGTCATCGCCCACGAGTCGCTGCCACCAAATGCCGACTCGACCGCTCGGGAGAATTCCTCGAACTGCTTGGGTCGGATCACCGCACCGCGCGGCAGCGTGATCGTCGCGCGGCGCATCGTGCGCCGACCAGCGGACAGCGGAACAGCGACCTTCGTAGGCAGGTGACCGGTGCTCTGCCGGACCATCGATTCGAGCATCTGCGACCACCGGCGGGCACGGTGACGGGCAAGGTCGAGACCGATCAGCGGTGCGGTCGCTACCGCCAGCGGCCACCGGCAGTCGTGCAGCTGGGTCAGCGCATCCAGAGCCGCCGCGTTGTCGGCAACCGAAGCGATGAAGTGCGGGCTGGAGAAGGCGGCTGCGGCAGGTACCGCAGTGAACGGCGAGAACGGCACGAAGCGCGAGACTCCGGTGGGGCGGCCATCGTCGCCGATCCGGGGGCCGCGAGCGTCGCCACTGTCTCCGACCGTATCGCGCCACACAGCGACCAACCAGTCTTTGAGTGGGTCTGGAGTTCCGCTCACTGCCTGTGCCTTTCGCTCGTGTCGACGTCGCCGTTGATGTGGCTGCTGTTCGGTGGGTGCGAGCAGAGTTACAGAGGGGCGCTGTTTTCACCAACAGGGTGGACACCTTCCGCCCCTTCGAGCGATGGCATGTCGTGTCGGGACGCCGGCCGCCGATTGACCTGCTGTCCAACATGTTCGGCAGACGCTTGAGGCGCGTACGTCCCCTGTTCGTTCGATCGCTGCATCGAGCGCTCTTCCACTCGGCTGGGCGCCGCTGTTTGGAGCGCTCGAATCAGCGGTCGAAAACCTGTGTGCGCATCGCTTTGCCGAGCGCTCGACATGGCGGTCGTCGATGCACGTGCGTCGCGCTCTTCGAGCGCTCGCTGGAGTGGTCGCGCGCCGCGCGAAAGAGTGCTCGATCGTGCGAGTCGCCCCGCCTTCACGATCGCTCCGATGAGCGGTCACGACAGCGTTGGACGTCACCGCCGCTGCGCGTGTGTACGACCAGTGCATCGAGCGCTTGAAATAGCGTTCGACATGGGCGGTCGCGAATAGCGTTGGCGCTCGGCGGAATTCTGAGTTACACTCCCCCCCAAGGAACGCCGGGGGGGAGTGACCCCGGAGGGGTAGGCGCTACGAGCGCTTTTTCGAGCGGTCGAATCCACCGCTCGAATCGATCCCCCAATCCACCGCTGATTTCATGCGCTCACACGAGCGCTCTTCCCCCCGTGCGCGTACGTCTGACCCGCGCCGCCCTTCTCCCGTGCTCGATCACCGCCGGGCGACCACCACTGCCGCATCGCGCGAGAGTGGCGCTGGGATAGGCGTACTGGGTACCCATATGAGAGCTATAACTGCTACCGCCCCATAGGCATCGACGAGCGCATCGTTGCGTGGACGCTGAGAGCGAGCTCGTGGACACTGCTACGGCCCACCGTCGGATGCGTCATGTCTGCACCGCATTTCGGGGGCGCTCGACGGTGCGTGTCCGTCTCGTTCGATCTGCTTGTCGACCTCTGCGGACACACGCGATAGGTGCGGTCACCCTGTTGGGGAAAAACGTCTCGCCGTTTTACGGTCTCGCCCATCCCAACTCGGGTGTATCGACCGAACCATCAATGGAGCGCTCATGTCTCTCGCGTCAAGCTTGGCCGAACTGGCGATCACAACGATCCCCACCGGCGACGCACTCGCCCAGACCACCGAGGTCAGCACCACGGGGGTGCGCGCATGGATCGAAGACAACATCGTCTTCACGATCCTCATTCTCATCGCGTGCGTGGTGCTGATGGGTGGCCTGCGCGGCAACCTGTCGAAGGTCGTCACCGTCGGCGGCCTGTCGCTGGCAGGCATGGCGTATCTGGGCGTCGCGACGAACCCCGACGCGGCAACCGGGATCGGCAACTGGCTCCTCGGTCTGGTCGGCATCCAGGTCTGACCGCTACCTGCCACCACCGGCCGACGACTGAAGGGCACCGACCGTGATCGAAAACGACGACATGTTGCACCGCGTGGATCGGCACTATCTCGGCCCGACCGGCTTCACGCTGCCGTTCCGGGTGCGCTACGGAGCGGTCGGGATCGGTGTGGCCATCATCTTCACCGTCTTCTTCATCGCCCGCGCGATCGTGCACGTCCCGCTCAACTTCCAGTCGATCCTGATCATCCTCGCGCTCGGTGTCGTGATCACCTCGAAGGTCACGAAATACGTCAACGCCGACCGCCCACTGTGGTCGGTGCTCAAGGCCGCATGGAACGACCTGAACGCCCCGCGCCCGCCCAAGGTCGGCCAGACCGTTGTGCTCCGCATCCCTGCCGCCTTCCACACCCGGCGGAGCGCGCAGGACACCGTGTCGAACGAAGGGAACGTCTCCCGATGACTTTGCAGCCCGACAACGACATCGCGTCGCTGTTCGATCCGAACTTCGACGAGCCCGAACCGGCAGTCGTGCCGCCCGGCGCGCTGCCCCCGTCCTGGGCCGCAGCGATGGCAGCGAGTAGAACCGCTCCCCCGTCGCCTGCACCTGCTCGGGTCGCAGAGTCGGAATTGGCGTGGTCCCAGGTCCCCGACAGCAGCATCGCCTCCCCCACCGAGGTGAGCGCCGCGCCCATCGCGGTCGAGGCGGACCGGACGGACAGCAAGCGCAGGGGTGGACGCACGAAGCGCGGCAAGACCGCCGGCGCCGACGCCGAGTTCGCCCGCCAGTCCAAGGCCGCCGCCAAGCGTGCCGATCGCGCCCGCAAAGCGGTACGCCTGCAACTGGTCGGTGTGGAAGGCAACATCACCCGCACCCGCAAGCGGTCGACCGCATGGTTCATCCAAGAGCCCGGACCGTGGAACATGCGTCCGGTCGCCCGACAGCGCCGCTACATCCAGAACGAAGCGCTGGTGCTGGCGAACCTCGCCGACGCCGGCGTCACCGGCCTGCACCGCCGGTTGGTGCGCACCCCGTGGCCGGTGCGCCAATGGGCGCAAGCGCATGACGCGTGGGCCGAACCCATCCCCGACGTTCCCGGTGCGTTGTCATGGTCGGACTATCTGCGCGGTCAGCAGCACGCGATGCTGTGGGGCAACTCGACCCAGAAAGGCCGCTACTGGGGTGTGGAGCTACCGCCGCGGACGGCGCTGGCGGTCGGACTCGACACCGTCTCCGAATGGCTGCTTCCTGTGATCGATGTGCCACTGCTGGGCCGGGTCGCGAAGCTGGTCCGGGCCTGGGCGCGCACAGCATTCCTGGGCGAGCAGAAGGCGCTCGCCGATCACCTCGCCACGATCGAACGCATCCTTTCGGGCCAGGGGGTGCGCGCCAAGCCCGCAACGGGTGCGTTGATGGACTATCTGTTGCTGCGCTCGGCCTCGCTCGGATTGCCTCTCGATGCCGAGGGTGTGATCTCCGGTGGCGGTCACTGGGAACAGTCCGATGTCGCTGCGCTCGAAGACCTCACCGATCTGGAACTGACCCCCGGCGACGGGTACACCACCGTGCGCGGTCAGGTCGGTGGCCGCGACTACACCGGTTACGCCATCGTCCTCACCGTCGGGCGGATGGCGCCGCTGCCGATCCCGGAGCGGATGCTGCCCTGGCAGGTCCTCGGTGACTCCTCCGGTGAACCGCTCGAATGGTCCGAGCGCATCCGCCTGAAGACCAAGAGCCAGTCCATCCACCAGCTGCGCCGGCTCACCGCGCGCATCGAAGCGCAGTTCGATCACTACACCGTCGAACACGATCAGGTCCCACCGCAGGAACTCGCCGAACAGCACGCGCTCGCGCAGCAGGTGATCTCCGACATCGAAGACGACCACTCGGGGCTGTCGGTACGCACCGAGGGCTGGTACCGGGTGCTCGTCGTCGGCTCGACACCGGACGAGGCGAAAGAAAAGGTGTCGATGCTCCAGGAGATGTACGCCCCGCGCATCCGTCTCGAGCAGGAGCACGGCCAGTACCAGTTGCTGCGCGAGTTCATCCCGGGCGAACCGCTCGCCAACATCGCGCACTGCCGGCGCATGAGCGTCGAAGCCGTCTCCGCGGGGATGGCCGCGGTCGGCGACCGGATCGGGGACCGCAACGGTGTGGTGATCGGCGAGACCGCCTCGATCGCACCCCGCCCGGCGGTATGGGACCTGTTCGCCGCGCACGAGAAGAAGCACAAGTCCGGCCTGACCCCGATCGTGGCGGTGCCCGGATCGGGCAAGACCTTCCTCGCCGGAATGCTCGTCTACCAAGCAGTGCGCGCCGGGGCCTACGGGGTGGTGCTCGACCCCTCCGGACCGCTCAAGAAACTCGCGCAGCTCCCCGAGTTCCGGGGTATCGCCGATGTCCAAGCATTGACCGGGCGCACCTCCCGGCCCGGTTCGCTCAACCCCTACCGGGTGATCGTCGACCCACGCCGTAACGACCCCGAGTACGACCCCGCCAACCCGGATTACGCCGACGACGCCGATCCTGTCGCCGCCGCCCACGCCCAGTACGAAGCCGACGTACGCGCCGCGCAAGCGGAGCGGATCTCGGTGGCGGTGTCGGTACTCAAGATGATGTTGACCCCCGCCCGCCTCGAGCACGAGTGGACCGAAACCGTCCTTCAGACCGCGGCAAACACCGTCGGCGGCGAACGTCACCACAACCTGCGTGAAGTCCTCGACGCGATCGCCGCGCTCGGCAATGACGACGAGAACGCCGACCTGCGCACCTGCGCGCGCAGCGTGCACCAGGACCTGACGATGATGGCCGATCTCGCCGAAGCCCGAGTGCTCTTCCCCGAGCGCGGAACCACAGGAGACACCGGCGACATCGCAGGCGACAACATCCGGCTGACGGTGCTGACGATGCCCGGACTGCAACTGCCTCCCACCGGTACCGACCCGTCGCAGTGGACCCCGCAGCAGCGCATGGCCGGCCCGCTGATGCACATGGCCGCGTGGCTGGCGAACCGGCTCGTCTACGAGCTGCCGCGCTACGAGCGCAAGGTGTTGTTCCTCGACGAGAACAAGTACCTCGAGCAGACCGGTGCCGGCCGCACCCTGAACCTGCGCATCGCGCGTGACTCGCGCAAGTACAAAGTCCGGGCGCTCGTGTGCTCCCAGCTGCCCGATGACTATCTCGGCGTCGACGGCAGCGACGACAAGTCGGCTCTGACCTACGAGGTCATCATCGGCGATCTCGGCGGTAACGCTCACGCCATCGACGGCGCTCTGAAATTGCTGAACCTCCCCTCCGGAGAAGGCTACGAAGCGTTGCTGGCCGACCTCGGAGGCGGCGGCGAGGACACCTTCGATCCGGACACCAACACCGAGCACTTCGATCAAGCACGCCGGTTCATCGTGAAGATGGCTGACGACATCGAACTGGTCCGCTCGGACTGGACCCACTTCGTCCACCTGGCGCACGTGTTCGAGGCGCTGGACTCGCGGGCGACCCGCGCGGCGATGGGCGGCGCCTCATGAGCCCGCAGCGGTTCCAAGCCGACTCGACCGGTCGTTGCCCTTCCCCGCGCCGTTTCGGGTGGCGTACGGGGCTGCTGGCGCGGTTTCTGACCGTGTTGATGCTCGCGGGCATCTCGCTGATCGCAGCGGGCACCGGTGTAGCGACTGCGGGCGGATTCGACTGCACAGAGGTGCCGACCGCGGAGTTCCCCAACGAGGTCATCGAGACGACCTTCGACTCGTCCAGCGCCCACCGGGCACCTCGGGAAGGGGGAGGTGGCACCGGCTACGAGAGTTACGGGTGGGCCGGACTGAAGTGGCACACCTACGATCTCGGCTGCGGCGAGGATCTGGTCAAGGCGCCCGGCGCGGTCGCCGACACCACGCTGGGCAACACCTTCCTGACGATCGGCAAATCGCTCGCGGCCGCAGCCTTCTGGCTCGACGACCAGACCAAGACGGGGCAGGACGCCCTCGAGGCGGGTGTTGAGCCCGCCCTGGCCCAGTTCGACCGCATCGTCTATTCCATCTCCGATGGCATGCGCGGCGTCTACGTGGAGTGGCTGATGATCGCGCTGACCATCGTCGCTGCGATCGTGCTGTGGAAATCGCTCAAGGCCGACGCCGCCGGCGTCACGAAGACCTCGGCGATCGCCGCGGCCGGACTGATGCTCGGAGCACTGTTCGTCGGTGCACCGCAGAAAGCGGTCCAAGTCGCCGACGAGACGTTCGGCGCCCTGATCACCGAGACCCAGGACCAGATCTTCTCGGTCCAGTTCGGCGACGGCCCCGGCGGTGGCACCCTCACGAGTGGCCCGACTGATCCGAAGAATGTGCTGATCGATCGGGTGTTTCTCGAGGATTGGCGCAAAGGCTGGTTCGGAACCAACTACGACCAGACGGACGCTGCCGGACTGGGGCCGAAGCTGCGCGATTCGCTGGCCTTCTCGTACGAAGAGCAGGAGCGGGTCAAGAACGATCCGGCCGCCCAGGCCGAGCTCGCCGAGCACAAGTCCGACAAGTTCCGCGAGATCGTCGCATCGCTGGAATCCGACCACCAGTTGTCCTACTACCAATTCCAGGGCAAAGACTCCGGACGTACCTCGACCGGGTTCCTCGGCATGCTCAAACTGGCCATGCCGTCAGTGCTCTGGATCGGCGCCTCACTGCTCAAAATCACCGCACTGCTCGCGATCCGCTTCGCCATCCTGTTCGCGCCGCTGTGGGTGCCGCTCGCACTTGCCGGCGGTGGCTGGCTGGCCCGCATCATGCGGATGCTCGCCACCGCCTACATGTGGGGCGTGGCCGGTGCGGTCATCGTCGCGCTGTATCTGATGGCGCTCGTGCAGCTGTACGGCGTCGACAACGGTCAGGTCGACGGGTCCTGGCGACTGTGGTTCATGGTGCTGCTCACCGTCGTGTGCTGGGCGATCATGCGTCCGTTCAAGCGAATGACCCAGACCTTCACCCAGAACAACACGAGCATGGTCAATCGCAAGGCCCGCGAGGCGAAACGCTCCCTCAAGACCAAGGCATTCGCCGCAGCAGGCGCAGCAATCGGCGGGCCCGGCGGAGCAATCGCAGCCAAGGCCGGCGAACGCTTCGCTCGACGGGCTCACGAAGACGACATCGCCGGTGACGGCGAGGCCAAGGCAGCCTTCGTAGCCAGACCCGAAGGCCGCGGCCTGGGCAACCGCAGGCAGCAGGCACTGACACAGGCACGGTCGGACGCTCGCAAGAGCCGCATCGAACGTCTGGGTCAGGGCACCGATCGGATTGCCGAGCGCGACGCACGTATCGCCAGCATCGCCGCTGTCGCCAGCCGGGACATGGCCCGAGGAGACAATCCCGTGGAGCGCAAGGACACCGAGCGGGCCGCAGCATCCGGCGCCGCAGCGTGGAAGCGCCTGGACAAGGACGAGGTCGAGAACCGCCGTCAAGATCGGCAAGCTCGCAAGGAGATGCTGACAGCGAGCGTCGGGCAGCGCTGGGACGGCGGGGACCGCTCGGCCATCGCACCGATGAAGGTCTACACCCCTACCGGCAATCGCGAGCCGAGTCGACCCCCCCGCCACCTGGCACTCAACTCCGCCAGATCGACGGGGACCACCGCTTCCCGGGCACGGGTCCGGAATGCACCTGCACCGTCCGGCCCCAAGTCGACGGAGAGGTACGCCTGATGACGAGGTCCGGACCCAACCCCGTGCTCGCACCGATCCGACGGTGGGTGCTCTACTCACGTACCAACCTGGCGATCTCGGTAGGTTCTGGCCTCGCTGTGTTGTCGCTGGTCGGAATGATCTTCGGAGAAGATCCGCAGCCTCGATCCGTGGACAGCACCGCAATAGAAGCTGTTGAGAGCGCGCCGCCCACGACAGCAATCGAGTACAACCTCGACGAGGTCACCGAGTCCGTGGTGGTCGCCAAGTCGGCGTCCTGGGTCGCTTCCAGCGCACCCGCGACCGCAATGGCCTACGCGCACGTCTTCGTCGACACGGCACTCTCCGACGCCGAGTGGACCCGCGCGCTGAGCCGCTACACCGTGGATACGCTCGGTCCAGCCACAGTGGCCGCACGGCCGCGGACTCCGATCGTCATCACCGGCCCCACGACAAGCACCTCGGTGACCGGCGATGCAGAGGCTCCGGCCGCGCAGGTGAGCGTCCCGACGCAGGCAGGAGATCTGTTGGTCTCGGTCGTCGTCGAGGAACTGTCGGATGGCACCGAGCAGTGGGCGGTCACCACTCCGCTGCCGACGCTGGAACTGTCCGAGGTCGAAGACGCCACAAGACCGGCCACGACAACCCCCACGCCCCGGACGTCGACGGACGGCGACGCATCTGCACAGCCCACCCCTACGACCAAGCCTTCTCCGCCCTCACCGACGACGACCTCGGAGCCGACGCTCGATCGCGACGACTCCGAGGTGACACCGAGTCGCACCGTCGATCCCACTCCCGTACCGGTTCCGGGCCCGATTCCGATTCCGGAACTCGACACTCCGATTCCGGGGCAGCTGTGAGCGTCCGCCGCGCAGGAAAGGCGCTGCTGCTCGGTGGGGCGGCTGCCGTCGTCATTGGCACGTCCGCGTGCTCGGTGGGCGCGCCGGTGATCCCGCGCGATCCGTGCCGGGTCCTGCCGACCGATACCAGCGGTTCCGCGGAGACTGCACCAGGGGCGTCCGTGCCGGTCTCCGGCCCGATCCAGTTGCCGGTTCGTCCCGGAACAACCACTCACACCTCCGGATTCGGTCCGCGCTGGGGTGGGCAGCATCAAGGCGATGACCTGGCAGGTCCGGTCGGCACGCCGATCCTCGCGGCACTCGACGGGGTGGTCGTCGCCGCCGGGTCCTCGGGGGAAGGGCCAGGGGTCGGATTCGAGAACTGGGTGATCATCGACTCCAACGTCGACGGCTCCCCCGTGAGCACTGTCTACGGGCACATGTTCGCCGACGGCATCCACGTGAGCCCCGGCCAGCGAGTTACCGCGGGCGAGCACATCGCCGACATCGGAAACGCTGGCAGCAGCACCGGCCCACACCTGCACTTCGAGTACTGGCAAGGCGGCCGGTTGCAGGGCGGCACACCGATCGACCCTGTGACCGTACTGCCCGAGATTGCGCAGCAAAACGGCGGGGCTGCACTGATCGCCGATGACCCTCACACCAGTGACAGCGAGCAAAGCAACGACGTGCAGCTCGTCGCCGCGTCCCGTTCGACCGCCGACTGTTCGGGATTCGGTATGGCCGGCGGCGGCAACCTCGCCTTCGGAGCCGTACCGGCCGAGTTCGAGCCGTGGCTGCGTCGCGCAGGCGCGGTGTGCCCGGAGATCGACTCGGCTCTCCTGGCCGCGCAACTCCAGCAGGAGAACAACTTCCGTCACGGTCCGAACGCTCCCGTCTCACCGGCCGGCGCGGTGGGACCCGCGCAGTTCATGCCTGGCACCTGGGCCACCTGGGGCAAGGACCACGATGGTGACGGAACAGCGGACCCGAACTCGATCGGTGATGCCGTGATCTCACAAGCACACTTCATGTGCGCGCTCTACCAGGACATTTCCGAAGTACCGGGAGATCCGATCGAGCTGACCCTGGCGGCCTACAACGCAGGGCCGGGAGCGGTGCTGCTGCATCGAGGCATCCCGCCTTATGCGGAAACACAGAACTACGTCGCCAAGATCACCGCAGCGCGCGCGGCCTTCACCAACCCGAACTCGCGGGGCCGGTTCATGCCGAATGCCTCGGACGGCAATGGGCAGGTCGTTGCGGCGGCGCGCGAGTACCTGGGCACGCCGTACGTCTGGGGAGGCGGGGGCATTGGCGGGCCCTCCGGCGGTGGGTTCGACTGCTCGGGCCTGACCTCGTTCGCGGTCCATGCGGCCAGTGCCGGCAAGATCTCACTCCCCCGGACCTCCGAGCAGCAGTGGACCGTCGGGGTCGAGGTGCCGATCGAGAAGGCGCAGCCGGGAGATCTCGTCTTCGGTAGCTGGGGCCCGGCCGGGCCCGGCCATGTGGGGATCTACTCGGGCAACGGCCAGATGGTCCATGCACCCACTACCGGCGATGTCGTCACCGAAGCACCGCTCCAACCAGGAATGAAAGCCCGCCGAGTGATGTAGGGGACGTGCCATCTTTGCTGCTCAGAGACCTATTTTCGATAGTGGAGAAGTTCTTAGCGCCCCCGGCCGGAACTGCAATCCCTTCCGCCCGTGGGCGCCCGACACCTACGAACGTCACCGCGACATGCGATTGATGGGTTCGGGTTTCACCCATTCGGCGCAAGGGGACGTGTCGTTTATGCTGCTCATCTGCATTTTCTGTCCGGATCGGAGGGCCTTTTGAAGGCACGGAAACTTGTCGTGGCGTTGCTGGTCCTCGCAGTGATCGGCTGGGCCGCGTATTCGTGCACGGCTCGCCCCAACAAGGTCGAGGGATCTGCGAGCGCCGGCTCAACGACCAGTTCGTCGTCGCCCACCATGCCCAGCACGACGCCCCGGCCTTCTACAACTGCGGAGATCACGACTCCAGCGCCCCCGGCTCGGGCAGCCGAGGATGCGGCCAAGCAGGGACTGACCGTGGCATTCACGTGGTATCCGACCACCGACAGCACCCAGAACGATGCCTACGGCCGGGCCAGGGACTGGCTGACCGATTCCCTTGCCGAGCGCATGATCGTCGACGCCAGCACCGAGCGTGGGCCCAGCGTGCAGTGGGCTCAGTGGGCCGAGGAACAAGCGAAGGTCATCGCCGACGTCAGTATCGAGTGCTCCGGGTGCCCCGAGGACACCGACACCGTCGTTCATCGCGTGGCCACCATCAAGCAGACCGCGGTGTCCGGCAGCGGCACCGATACCGTCGATTCCGACACCACGGTATGGGTCACGATCGTGCGAGAAGGCGACCGCTGGCTCATCGACGAGATCCGCTACTGACCTGGAGGACCTGTGAAGCTGAAGAACCTTGCTGCTGCCCTGATCACCGCCGCTCTCGCGACCGCTCTGGTGTCATGCGGCAGCGACGAGCCGCAGGCTCCTGCCGGCGCTGAGGTTCCGAGCACGACCGCAGCACCGGCGGTATCGGTCTTCGGCGAAGACAGCACCGACATCCTCTTCAAGATCCATCAGCGGAACGCCGTCGCGATCATCGAAGCGGTGGAGGAACGCGGAGGCACGCCGGAACAGGCCATAGCTGCTCTTCTTGCCGGTCAGGCCGAAACGGGCTGGAGGTCCGGGTTGTCCCTGCCGCCGCCTGCGACCGCAATCGCGGACATCTACGGATGGCGATTCACGTACAACATCGGTGCCGATTCCACGGACGCGGTGCGCGTCGCGACGTACACGTTCATGGATAACGCCGCAGCCGTGAAGGCCGATCCGAGCGACCCGGCAGCGTACGCGCTGGCGGTACAGCAGTCCGATGAGCGCGGATACATCGAAGACGAGCGTTTCTTCGTGAACGACGAAACTGCCATTTCGGAGTACGCCAAGGCGCAGCCTGTCGCCGAGGCCGCGTATGCAGAGTTGCGCGGCGAGCAGTAAACGTTGGGGACGTGCCGTCACCGCAGTTAGGAGTCATTTTCGTCGCCGCCCTGCGGCTGGCAGCTACTCCCTCCCCGTCTCATAAACGAGGCCGGCCCGGCATCTCGTTCTCCGTTCTCTGGAGCGGTCGAGGTGCCGGGCCAGCCTCGTTCGGAATCGCAGGGGGCGCGGCGTTCTAGCCGGTAGAAGACCCCCCATCGATTCATCAATGTCCCATGCCGATACCGCCGTCGACGTTGATGACGCTTCCGGTGATGTACGCGGCACCAGGGCTGAAAAGGAACGCCGCCGTAGCTGCGATCTCTTCGGGCTTGCCGAATCGGCCCAACGGGATGTGCTGCTTGGCGAGCTCGATGTTCTTCTCGCCGAGAGCGTCGGTCATGTCGGTCTCGGTGAATCCGGGTGCAAGGACGTTGCAGGTGATCGAACGGGAGCCGAGTTCGCGGGCCACCGAGCGTGCAATACCGACCACACCGGCCTTGGCGGCGGCATAGTTGACCTGACCCGCCGATCCGGACAGACCGCTGACCGAGCCGATGATCACGATGCGTCCGGAACGTGCCTTGAGCATGTTGCGGGTTGAACGCTGCACGACGCGAAAGACACCGGTCAGGTTGGTGTCGACAACGCGCGAGAAGTTCTCGGTGTTCATGCGCATCAGCAGGGTGTCGTCGTTGATACCGGCGTTGGCCACCAGACCTTCGACGGGGCCGTCTTCAGTCTCGATGTGCGTGAAGGCCGCATCGACCGACGCATCGTCGGTGACATCGCATTCGATGCCGTGTACACCGTCAGGGACGGATGAGCCGCGGTGCGTTCCCCATACCGTGTGTCCTTCCTTGACGAGCTGGCTGGCAATGGCCGCGCCGATGCCGCGTGTTGCACCGGTGACGAGAACGCGCACTGATAGTTCCTTCCGAGTTGACGATTCGTAGATGGTGGTTGGTGGGTGGTAGGTCAGGCGAGCTGTTCTTCGAGAGCAGCGTGCCGTTCTTCGACCAGGAGGATGATTGCCACAGGGTCGCCGTGCCGCTCACGGGTCGAATGCAGCGGAAAGGATGCCGCGAGGAACGGAACACCGTCGATCGTGATCTTCTGCTCTGCATCCTCTGGAGCGTCCGGCCTGGCCAGCTCGGCAAGGTCGACCTGCTCGAGGACCTGAGAAATGCGACTTTCCCCCAGTGGGGCGTGCCTTCCGACGGTGGTGATCGGGATCGTCTGACGGGCTTCCACGAGCAGCAGCGTCGCATTGCTGTATCGGACGAGCGAGGAAATGTTCGCTTCGAGCATCTCTCGCTTGTCGAGCTGCATGGTGAGGCCGTAGAGGAGGCGCTGGTCGTTCTTACGCACTCGCAGCCGGCAGCTGGACCAGAAGTGCACCCAGGTACCACCGGGCCGCAGGCTCCAGTAGGAATCGATGAGCAATCCGTCTTCGCCGGTCAGCGCGTCGTAGTAGCCACCGACCATATTCCAGGCGTCTTCTGGGTTCAGGTAGGTGAACAGGTACTGGACGTGGCGTTCCTCATTGGCTTCGCGGCCATCGCCGATGAGCGACGGGTTGTCGCCAGTGGTCCGGGTGGTCATCGCCGCCATGTCGAGAATCCACGCGTTGTAGGTCGGCCGCGGGCCGGGCTTGTCGGTCCCGATCCAGGCGATCAGGCCAACCGGTGTTCCGTCCGAGGCATCTACCTGGTGGGTTTCGATGTGCATGCCGTCGACTTGTGGGATCGAACGGCCTTCGAGGGCTGCGGAAAGGACCGCCCTCACTACTGCTTCGCCGGTCTTGTCCAAGCCGAGCGATTTCGCCCTGTGCAAGGGCCGAGCGACGCGCTCCCCCGCGGCCGAGTGCACGAAGATGTCGTTACCTAGTTGGCTACCGATGATGTCGACGGCAATCCATGTCCCCGAAAGTGCCATGCAGGTCAGGTTATGGGACGCGCCCTATGGGCTATCAGCCGCCATATATCTGATACGGGTGACTGTTACGGTGACGTATGTAACAGTCTTGCATCGTTCGATTCCTCTGGGTATGTTCCCTTCTGCTCGGGGGGAGTGTCTCCTTCGTGCTCGCGCCAGTCGGTGAGTGATTCCCGTCTGGAAGCAGAAGGCCCACGAAAAATCGTGAGGTCTGCTTCCAGCTACCAGGAATCGGAGGACGGCATGCACAGAGCGAGCACCAGGATCGAGAGACGCGCGACGGCTTCACGAGCGGGACACTTACGCAGGCGCTCCCGGCGGCCTATTCCGAGCACGCTCATGGGCCGCACGCAGCTCGTCTTCCGAAATCCCGAGGGCTGCGGACAGTTTTTGCGCCGCAGCATCCGAGAGCGAAACCACGCCACGCTCCACCGAACTCACCGTCTGAGTGGGGAGGCCGGCCTTGGCGCCGAGCTGAGGCTGCGTCAGACCCAGCAGCACGCGGAAGTCTCCCGGGTAGCGATCGTCCTCCGGGACCAACACGACGTCGGCGATCGTCACGCCCAGCACCTCGACAACGCGTGCGAGCAGGTCCACCTGGGGAGAAGCGGCACCGCTCTCCCAGCGACGAAGAGTCTCAGTGCCGACCTTGGCCAGTCGCGCAGTTTCTGTCTGCACAAAACCCGCCTCAAGCCGCGCTTGGCGCAATGCGTCCGGACTGAACCCCCGTATGACTCGACGGCTCACCGTGCGCGTCCTCCTCGTGAAGTGGTCATCGCTAGACACTGTGCAACCCTCTCGATACGATGTGCGCATACGGGCAGAGAATTATGGCTGAATAGAATAAGGATAGGGGGTGGTGGAATTGAACACAGAAAAGAAACGGTCCCCCAGCTGTTGACGCAGCTGAGGGACCGTTCAGAGTGCAAGCCGACTGTTGACGCAGTCGGACAAGCCAGAGGAACGCGGGTTAGCCCCCCGCGACCTCGATTGCAGATATGGAGCCTGCGATGAACACGTTAGTTGGCACTGGGCCCTTACGCCTAGTGACGGCCCGCCCGGCCCCCCTTCGCCAAGGGACCCGGAGCGCACCTTCTAGCAGCAAAGATCCGCGCCACATCCTTGCTCGGCACCTGCCGAACATGACCGAGACCGCGTGCTCGACCTGCCACTTCGTCTATTCCAAGGAACAGCCGCTGTGCCCGCCCGTCGCCGAGGCACTGCGCAAGATGGCGACGAGTGCACCCACCAAGTCCCTCAGCAACTACTCGACGACCCGGCTCCGCGCGATGCAGCGGGAGCACTGCGGCACCGGTCGCTGCCGCCGGTGTGGCTTCGTCTACACCCCGAGCGTGCGGCTGTGCCCTACCTCGCGCCGTATCGCCCTGGAGCTCGAAACCCGGTTCAAAGCCCCCATCAGTGAGATCAAGGCGGGCAAGGGCCTGTGCTCCGGAAAAGGGACTGCGTGGACTGTCACGGGCAACGAGTCCGCCCCGTGGCGACAGGCCGTCGCCGCGTGTGCACAGTGCCCGTTGCTGGCCCAGTGCGCCACGGAGTTGGAACGCAGGCTCTCCAGCGGTGAGAAGATCAGTGACCAGATTCTGGCCGGCCGACTGTTCTCCACTCAGGGCGCCGAGATCGATAAGTAGTGCCCCATAGAGTGGTGTAACCCGGTGACCAGCACCACAACCGACAGCGTGTCGCTGCTGGACGTGAAACGGTCACCGCGTGATCCTTCGAGTCAACCTTCCACAGAATCCTCGAACGGAGTCATCACGATGACCGCACCCCACATTGTCGACCCTGCGGGTGTATTGCACCAAGCCCTGACCGACGCGTCTCCCGACCTGATGCGCGAACTGCTACAAACCATGATCAACGCCCTGCTGTCCGCCGAAGCCGACGCGGTCTGCGGCGCCGAATGGGGCCGACAGTCCACCGAACGAGTCAACCAGCGCAACGGATACCGACGCCGCCCGCTCGACACCCGCGTCGGCACCATCGACGTCGCCGTCCCCAAACTCCGGTCCGGGACGTATTTTCCCGAATGGCTCCTCGAACGCCGTAAACGCGCCGAAGCGGCATTGATCACCGTGGTCGCCGACTGCTACCTGGCCGGGGTCTCCACCCGCCGGATGGACAAGCTGGTCAAAACCCTCGGCATCAACGCACTGTCGAAGTCCCAGGTCTCACGCATGGCCGAAGACCTCGACGAACAGGTCGCCGCGTTCCGGCAACGCCGACTCGATCACGCGGGCCCGTTCACGTTCGTCGCCGCCGACGCATTGACGATGAAAGTCCGCGAGAACAAGCAGGTCGTGAACGCAGTCGCGATGGTCGCCACCGGAGTCAACGCCGACGGGCACCGCGAAGTGCTGGGCCTGCACGTGGCCACCAGCGAGACCGGGCCGGCATGGAACACCTTCTTCGCCGACCTGGTCGCCCGCGGTCTGAGCGGGGTCCGGTTGGTCACCTCCGATGCACACCGTGGTCTGGTCGATGCGATCGCGGCGAACCTGCCCGGTGCTGCGTGGCAGCGATGCCGGACCCATTACGCGGCGAACCTGATGGGTGTGTGTCCGAAGAGCATGTGGCCGGCGGTCAAGGCGATGTTGCATTCGGTCTACGACCAGCCGACCGCCGATGCGGTCGATGCCCAGTTCGATCGTCTTGTCGAGTACACCGAGGACCGGCTCCCGGCGGTCGCCGAGCACCTGGGCAATGCCCGCCAGGATCTGTTGTCGTTCAGCGCATTTCCGAAGGATGTGTGGACTCAGGTGTGGTCGAATAATCCGGCCGAGCGTCTCAATCGAGAGATCCGACGTCGGACCGATGCGGTGGGGATCTTCCCCAACCGTGACGCGGTCGTCAGGTTGGTCGGTGCTGTTCTGGCCGAGCAGACCGATGAATGGACGGAGGGCCGGCGGTATCTCGGGCTCGAGGTGCTGGCTCGTTGTCGTGCTGTGGGCACCGCGCCGGAGAGTGTCGGGGAGGTGGTTACGGAACCTGCTGCCGCGATTCCTGCTGCATAGTCAGGACAGGAGAAGGGATCACCGTCCTACACCACCTTCTGGGGCTTGACCGATCGATATCGAGGGGTTCGACAAGTACGCAGACCGGCGCGGGGTGAAGACCAAGGGCCGGAACAGCCGTGCTCGGCGCCGCGCGGCTGGTTGCACGGCGACTGCTCCGATGCCCGCTGCGAGTGATCAGTTGACGCTCTTCGGGTCGGCTGCCGCATGAAGCCCGGGGCAAACGATCAGGCTGCTGTCGATCGAGACGGCCGTGAATGGACGCTCTTCGCTCTTGATGGCCGGATGAAAGGCCGTCTCGCCCGAGAAGGCGCAGCTGCCATCCTCTGCGACCTCGACGAGCTGGTGGAGATGCACGGACCGTTGGTCCTGTCCCCTCCTCGGCTCACTGTCACTGGCGGGTTCGCTGCGATTGCCGACACTGTCGGCCTCGTGGCGTCCGATCCGGAAACGGCCTCGATCGAACAGATCCGGCAGGTCGCCGTATTCGCTCAGTCGATCCTCCTGCCACAAGGTCGACAGAGCGCATGACCGATTACATGCGTCTCACCAATCCCATGCGTGCCTCCGCTCCGGAGAGTCCTGCGCATGGTGAGATGTGGGGTGCTGTAGTGGGTCGAAAACACAGGAGGTGCACCGATGACTGAGTGATCCAACGGAAGGGCCCAGCAACTAAACAGTGCAGTGATATAGCCCAAAAAAAGAGAAGCCCCCAGGTGGGGGTGGGTTTCAGGAGGAGATCCGCCGAAGGATTTGGAAGATCCTTCACCACTTGAGGGAGATCGTCTGGCAGGACGATCACACTCTGGGTGAGTGTCCGAAGTTGGCGCTTCAGATACTCGTTACTGCTTCCCCGAAGGGACTTACCTTGACCGGTACGTCTCAGGGTAGCGCACACCCTGAAACAGGCTCAACCGTTCAGTTTTCTACGACCCCCGGCGTGTCGCCCGAGGTCAGTGATGTCGACTTCCCCCTCCCCCAGCCTTTCGCTGACGAGGAATGGGAAGCGATCGTTGCTGCCGCGGTAGCGAACGTCGCTGCAATCGAAGCTGCTCAGGACCAGGACGACCCTGCCGAGGCAGCCGTCCAGGACCTGCTCGAAGCCCAGCCGGCCGGCGCGCGCGCCGCACTGACGCTGCCTGTTCCCGCAGGCGCCTGCGCTCGAACTCCGACCTGGCACAGCCGCCGGTACTGGCTGACGCTGTGCGAGTGGATCGCTGCCAACACCGACCGCGGGAAGACCGCTCTCAAGCGCCACGGCATCGCCGCAGAGACGTTCCTGAAGGTGTGCGCGGCTCATGCCGAGTACGCAGACTCCCCCACCGGCCGTGATGTAGCAGCCACCCTCGCCACCCTCGCCAGTCGGTCGAAGCTGTCGACCGACCAACTCAAGCGCGGCCGCCGTGTCCTCAAGACGCTCGAGCTCGGCGTAGAACTCGCCCGCGGGAAGAAGCTCAACGGCCACGAACGAGAGGCTGCGGCGCGTCTCTACGCCCAGGCCCACGGCCAGGCCCCGACACGGCTCCAGAGCGGCGCGGCGAGCGTGTGGGCGCTGTCTGCGCCGCTCTGGGCTGTGGAGGCTATGCCCGCCCCCGAGAAGCCCAAGAGGCGGTCGCCGCGCCGATCGGCGCGGCGAGTACGGAAGACGGGAGCGTCCACTCCCCGCCCGGTTTCGGCGGTCCCGCGCAGGTCACCGCGTTCCGCACCCCAATCTTCTAGGGGTTCTTTTCTTGTGTGTCTTTCCGTTAGGAAAGATCACCAAGCGCGCGAGCGCGCAGGCGAAGAACACTCAACACCGACCAGGATTCGTCCTCTGACGCTCCAGCGTGCAGCAGCGGAGTTGGTCGAACGCGTCCCAGCACTGCGTGCCGTCGTCGGCCTCGATGAGGCGACCGGGAAGCGTCGAGGCCACATCGGATCGGTCTGCGACCTGCTCGTCGAAGCGGGAATCGACACAACTCGCTGGACAGGTGCCGACATCGCACAGGCCCTGAACCACGATGGTGCGGCCCGGGGCTGGATGTGGCCGGCAGCCGAGACGATGACTTCTCCGCTGAGGTTGCTCGCGTTCCGGCTCTCCCAGCTCGACTGGAGCAGCCCGTCCCTGACCGAGCGCAAGATCCACGGCCGCGAATTGGCCGGAGAATGCCCGGCCGAGGCGGCCTACCGCCTGGTCAAGGCCCACCGACGGACTCGCGCGGCCGTCTCGGCAAAGCTGGCACCTCCGGCCTCTGACGAGCATCGACGAGCGATTCGCGAGCAGTTGACAGCTGACCTGGCAGCGAAGAAGGCGGCCCGCGCTATGGCCTCGGTACGTGTCGGATGACTATGCAAGGGGGACGTGCCATCGAACCTGCTCAGCGCGTCACGGCGTTTGGGAAATGGGCCACGCCGGGCCAAAGCGCTGGCCTGAAGGCAACGAGTGCATAGGCTACGAAACGAGTCGCGTGAGCCTGGAGCGAGCAGGAGGACGGAAGTGACCATGAGCAGTAAGCAGGCCCCCCGTTCGCATCCCCGTGTCCTGGTCAGCCGATCGGTAGACGAGAGGCGGAAGGTCTCTCGCAACGCGGACTCAGTGAGAGAACGGCTTCGGAATGGCGCGCAGCTGATCGTGGTCGACAGCGGCGATCGGGTCATCGACCTGTCCGAAAAGGAACTGCGGGCGAAGCATGAGTGGACGCTGCGGATCGTGGGCACGTCGAAGGTCCGAATCCACCTCTCCGCTCCCCTGCCGGCCACCGCGCAGATCGTTGCGACCGGAAGATCCTTCGTAGAGGTCACTGGACGAGTAACAGTGCATGCCTACACCCATGCCACTGTTCACGCATTCGATCAGTGCACCGTTCACGCGTGGAATTACGCCGCAGTCAGTGCCTGCGACTCGGTCGTCGTCGTTGCGGTAGACGACACCGAGATCGCTGCGTACGACCATGCACGGGTGGACGCCAGCGATCGTGCTCGAGTCACCGCGGCCGACTCTTCCTCCGTGCGTCTTTCTGGAGATGCCAGCGCCGCTGTTGCGCGCGGCGTGAAGGTCACAGGCCCCGCTCGCGCCAACGTTCACGTCGCTTCCTCTGGCCTACTCACGTAGCCAGCCCCGCTGACAGCCCGCTCCCCTAGGCCCATATGGGCTATAGGGGAGCGGGCTGTCAGCTGCGGAGTCGGTCGGCGCACCGGTGTTATCGGAGTGCTGGGGATCATGCCTCATCAGCCATTGCCTGAGCAGATAAAAGCGCACATGAGCTGCTGTAATGACAGACTTCGGTAGATGAGTTGAGCGCACCATATCTATGCGAACCAGATAGCAACTTCCGATAGGTGATCTGTGCTGTGCTGGAGGCATATCATCTTGTCTAAGACAAGTACAGCTATCCTGTAGTACATAGAGGATATATAAGCTAATATTAGTACCCATATGGGAAACGAAAGGGGAGGGAATGACGATCACCGCGATCGCCAACCTCAAGGGCGGGGTGGGCAAGACGACCGTCGCCAATGGGTTGGCCCACGCCGCGGCCGCGGCCGGAAAGTCATGTCTGTTGATCGATGCGGACATGCAAGGAAACTCAACGAAGCATCTCACCGGGTACTCGGCGACCGAACCTTCACCGAAATCGCTCGCTGATGTTCTGGATCGCAATGTGGACCTTCCGGCCCGGGAGGCGATCATTCCTGCGCGCAGGGAAGCGATCCATGTGCTTCCTAGCGGGTTCGGCGATTTGCAGGCGGTCAGCGACCAGCTCGGCACCAAGCCGGGCGGGGAGATGGCGTTCGCTCGGGCGCTGAAGAAGATCTCCGGCGACTACGACCACATCTTGATCGACTGCCGCCCTGCGATCGATCTGGTCTCGCGCAGTGCGTTGTACGCCGCGGACAACGTCCTGGTCGTCGTGCAGCCCGAGCAGGATGCTCTCGACGGATTCGACGCAATCCGGGACGCTCTCGACGACATCGCCGAGTACATGGACAAAGTGCTCCCGCTTGCAGGCGTGGTCGTCAACCGGGTCGACGGCCGTCGCGGCGACCATGCCAAGTCGATCGAATACCTCAAGCAGTACGCAGCCGAGGACGGCATTGCGATTCTCGGCGACCTCATCCCGCAACTCGCCGACATCTCCAAGCTCACGAACGTCGGCATGGGATTCGATCAACACCCCAAGTCGCCGGCCTGGGCGCGCAACCTCCACGCGACATTTACCGAGATCCTCGAGAAGGTGGCTTCCTGATGAGTGGCATCCCAGAACCCACGCGACCGACGCCTCGCAGGGCGCGCAACACGTTTGCACAAGCCAAGGAATCCCTCGCGGCCGACGACGCAATCTCCGCAACGCCGGTCCCCGTTGCGCAACAGGCTGGTGCAACGCTGGCCCCCGTTGCGCAACAGGCAGCACCCGCTCCGAAAAAGCGGAAGGTCGCCACCACCGACATCCTGCTTTCGGTGTCGGAGGAGCTGAAGGAGCGCATGGTTGCAACGCTGGAGCACACACGCCCGCGCACCGGCATCACCAGCCAGCAGCAGTTCATCCGCATTGCGATCGAGCAGCTGTGCAAGCGTCTGGAGTCCGACTTCAACAACGGCGAGGCATTCCCGCCTCCGGCGCAGGGAGTCAACCTATAGCCCATATGGGGCATAGGGGATATAGGTACAAGTATGGGCATTGCACGTGGTGCAACACCTCTACCAGCGCCGTTGCGCAATTGCGCAACCCCGAATCCTCCAGCAGCCACTATGCAATGAGACCCCGCCGGCTGGTACCCGGCAGGGTCTCTGCGACCGGGACCACCGTGGAAGGAACCCCGATCTATGACCGACTTTAATCTCCGCGCGGCGCGACTTCAGCTGTACGGACTTCTTGCAGCGGTGCTCCTCGCGGCACTGCTCGCCGCTGGGATCACCACCGGCGCATTCATTCTTTCGTTCTCCGTCCTGAAGGACCTCGCTGTGCAAGGCATGCTCCCCGCTGAGCACGCCTGGATTTTCCCTGCGATCGTTGACGGCGGAATCCTCGGTGCAACCATTGCTGTGATCGTCCTGAGCAAGATCAGCGGGAGCGCAAAAGGGCGCAACTTCTTCCTCTGCCTTCTGATCGCCGTGGTGTTCGTGAGCGTTGCAGGCAATGCGTATCACGCCTATCGGGCCGCGCAGGATGCTGCACAGACCATCGCCGGAGGCGCCATCCTGGGGTTCAACCCCCTTGCACCGACGGTTGCGCCGATTATCGCGGTGATCCCTCCGTTGCTGGTCTTGGCCTTCACACATGGCATCGGCATCCTCATCAAGGCCATCGGATCGGCCTTCACCGAGTACAGCGAACTGGTCAAAGCTGCCGATGCAACGTCGACGTTCGTTGCGGCACCTGACGACATCTCCGGCACCGACCCCCGTGCCGCTGCAACGTCGGCCCCCACCATTGCGTGGACTTCATCGGAACCCGCCGAACCCGGACCCGTCACGAAGACCGACGAGTGGAGCAGCGACGCCGCCGCTGCGTCCGAGCGGACGCCTGTTGCGCACGACGTTGCACCTGTTGCGCACGACGTTGCACCTGTTGCGCACCACGTTGCATCCGTTGCACCTGAAGGCACGCCGTCGCCGACTCCCGAGATGGTTGTTGCGGATGACACCGCAACGGCCGCGATCGTCGAAACAGCACCGGCGCCTGAGCAGAGCACCCGCGCGCTCCTCGAGTTCATCGACCAGGTTCCCGGCCTCTCTGACGAAGTACGCGAGACCGCGCGGATGAAGATCAGCACTCCGGACTTGACGTTCGCGGCGATCGCCGAGCAAACCGGTGGTGTCGCAACCAGCACCGCATTGCGTCGCTACAAGAAGGCAGAAGAGGCAGCGCTCAAGGCTGGCTTCGCCATGCCGCCGCTGCCTGACTTGGGCGAAGGTTCCCTCGGTCGCGAACACGTCGAAGAACGCGAGCTGGTGACCAGCTGATGACCGACCGCAGGGGAGAAGAGCAGTTCGCCCTCTTCGGATTCCCCGACGAAGGGGATCACGAAGAACCGAAGAGTCCCGAGCCCGAGACGATGCAGCCTGCGGTGGCGCCGGAAGAAAGCCCCGAGCCCGACGCAGACGGCACGGAACAAGAGGCCGGCACCACAGTCGAGGCACCAGAACTCAATCCGCGACCGTGGGAATCGCTGCCGGTAACCACCGATGCCGACGGCCACGCAATCATCGTCACTGCCGAAGCCACCTACACCCCCTCCGGTGCGCGACTGACCGGTCCGGTCGACTCGATCGAAAAGCTGGACAAGCTGCTGCACTGGGCAGCGCTGACCCCGCACGGACTCACCGCACAGGTGTGGTTCGTGGGGATCGATTCCTGCGCCCAGCTCGGGTGGACCATCGATCCTGGCAGCGAAGACGATGTCGACGACCTCGAACAGCTCCGTCAACGTGCCGCATCCGAACTCACCGAAGCCATCGCGGCGACACTGCCGCCGCTGATCGCTGCCGGCTGGGAGCTGCGGGGCGAGCCCGGATTCGTCGTGCACCTGATCCGCAAGGTCGGAACCGCCACCCAGATGGTCGACCTGATCCTCGAGCCGTACGTGTGGACGTACTGGAACAAGGACTTCGGATGGGGCAATCGGGTCGGAGACATGGGCATCCTCGGCAACCCCACCGTGGGCACCTATCTGCCCGACGACGACCTGCCCGCCGCCCGCGAGCTCGGCCGCCGCCTGGCCTGGTCCGTCAAACACCTCGACACCCTGCCCGGGCCCACTCCCGCTCGCACCGGCGCTGCGGTCCTGGACAAGATCCGCCGCGAACGTCTCCGCACCGGCAAGGGCATCGTCGTCACCGCCGGCGGCCCGATCCCGCCGATCGACGGTGCACCGCGTGGGGACTTCGAGCCGGCCGCGGGCTGGTCCCGCATCCCCGACACCGACGATCTCGACGGTGCCACGGCACTGGTGACCATCGACCAGCGCGCCGCGTACCTGGCCTCCGCCGGCATGCTGTCCTTCGGCTACGGCCGGGTTCGCAACCTCACCGGCGCCGACGCCGCGGCCGCGGCCGCAGCCGACAAGCCCCCCTTCGGGATCTGGCGCGTGACCCTGCCCGCCGCGGGGCAGTACGCGTTGCCGGCAAAGCTGCCGCTGCCCCATCCGGCGATGCTCGACGACCAGCCGGTGCAGACCTGGATCACCACCGTCAGCCTCGACGGATTGCGTGCCCCTATCGCAGACGGCGGGATGGGCCTGGACCTCGACGATCTCGACATCACCGAAGCCTGGGTCTACGAAGAACAAGGCCGTGCCCTCGACAAGTGGGCCAAGGTGCTGCGCGAGGCCCGCGCGGTGGCCGTCGACACCAATGATGCGGCGATGAAGCGCTTCCTCGGCGCCTGCTACAAGGGCTATGTCGGCCGGATGGTCAACCCGGACATGTGGACCGCCACCCGTATGCAGCACCACCATCAACCGCTGTGGCGGGCGGCGATCATGGCACACTGCCGCTGGCGCGGCCGCCGCGTCGCGATGCGCATCGCCCGCGAGACCGGACGCTGGCCGATCCGCACCATGACCGACTCCTGGGTCTACCTGGTGGGGGAGGGACAGAACCTTGCCGACGACAGCGACGCACTGGGCAAGATGACTTTGGAGAAGCATGTAGAGCTGACCGACGACATGATCCTGTCGTTCGCCGCGGCCGAGACCACCCACGATGTTCGCCTCACGATCGCTGCGGCCTACGGTTCCCAGGACGAGGAGGACTAGATGGCACTGCATCTTCCCAAGCCCCGATCGAAGTCCGTGGTGCAGAAGGCCGTCGGTCTCGACGGCATGAAGGTCAAGGTCGCCGCGGCCGCGGCGGCAGGGGTGGCCAAGGCACAGGAATCCAGTAGTGGACTGGCCGGCCTGACTGCGAAGGTCCCGATCAAACAGATGCGTAGCGAGATCGGCAACGACGGTCTTCGCCAGGCCGCGATCGATGCCGGGGCCAAGCCTCCGTCGGACCGCACTCTGCGCCGGTGGGCGCAGCAGGACCGCATTCCTCACGCGTCGATCGCCGAACTCGCGCAGCGCCGCGCCGCAATCGCGCGGCTCGGCGGGGTCAACGAGGTGGCGAAGAAGATCGGTCGCAGCCCGTCGTCGGTGCGCAAGTACATGTCGGGAAAGACCAACGAGTTGCGCAACGACGCAAAGTCCAAGCTCAAGGCCGCAAAGGCTCAGGTCACCATGCACCAGGCCGGCGTTCTCAAGCCGGATGGAACCCCGAAGATCGCCACCATCCGTGTCACCGGCCGCGTGCATGTTCGCAATGGTGATGAAGCCGGATACGACTTCCGCACCCGCACGCTGGACTTCGGTAACTCCGACGTCCCCTTCAGTGCCGAAGAGTCTCAAGCTCTCGCTGCGGCACTGGCCAACGACGATCAGGCGCGTGTCGTGGCAATCCTCGAACGCCATGCCACCCTTGACTATCCGGAGAACAAGGGTTTCGATGCCTACGGTGATCAGTTCGGTTTCCACTTCGATGCCATCGACAAACTCGACGTCACCTGGCACTGAGGCACTGTCACCGAGGGCCGCTTCCGCTATGCGGGGCGGCCCTCGGCGGTTTTGTGCATGTCATTGAGGCTGGATATTTGCGCAGTTCAAGAGGCACAAATGTGGTCCGGTGAAGGGTTCACCCCGTTGGGGAAAATCCCGGTTGTGGGTGAATGTATGCAGGCACATTCCCATTCGGCCATCAGAGGTGCCCATGCCTGTCAGACGTTGGAGGTCCCGCCGCACTGTTGCGCTGGTTGCCACCGCGACCGTCGCAAGCGGGGGCGTGCTACTCACTGCGCCCGCGATTGCACGTGCGGCTCCGACCGCTTGCGCGTCGACGTTCAACCTCTTCATTCCCGGCACCTGGGAGACCGACGAGAACGCTGACCCCAGTCAGCCGGTGGGCATGCTCAAGCCGGTCGCGGACGCGCTCGAGAATGCCCACGGCAGTGCTGTCGAGGTCTACACGTTGCCGTACATGGCCAGAGCCTTCGACAACGGTCATACCTACGCCGACAGCAAGGCCGACGCGGTGTCGAAGGCCAAGCAGGTGCTCGCAGACGTCGCGAACTCGTGCCCCCGAACGAAGTTCACGATGATCGGCTACTCGCAGGGCGCGGACGCTGCCGGCGACATCGCCTCCGACATCGGCAACGGCAGAGGACCCATCGACGCCAGCCGTGTACTCGCAGTCGGTCTGTTGGCAGATCCTGGAGCAGGAACGAAAGGGTCAGCGACTGTAGGCCCGCGCACTTCCGGACAAGGCATCGCTGATCCTCGACCCCAGGGAATGGGGGCACTGTCCGGCCGCGTCGCCTCGATCTGCGACCCGGGGGATCTGTACTGCTCGATCGAGAAGGGATCGAGCCCGTTGCTCGGATCACTGGGGTCGATCCTGAGCAAGAGCTCGAGCGTCGGTGATGTCCCCACTGCGGAGCCTGGGGGCAACACGCAGCTCGCCGCGGCTCTGACCTCCGACTTTTCTGATGCGGATCTGCCGGCCCTGGGTACCAAGGTTGCCACTCTCGGGCAGCAGTTGACGGCACCGACTGTTGATATCGACCAGGTGGCCGATACCGCCCGATCCATCGCGAATACCCTCGCTCCGCTGACCGATCTCCTCAGTTCCGGTGCAGCGAACCCCGCGGCGAACGGTCAGCTCGCCGCCGCACCGGTCGGGACTGCCGAGCACAATGCTGGTGAAGTCCTCACCCGCGCGGGGCAATCCGACCTCGAGAGCGCCTTCAGTGCGGCCCTCAAGATCGCCGACACTGCGAGCACCCTGGCCGGGGATGCCTCCGCCGGTCTCCCGTCCTCTGCGCCCGCGATTCAAACGCTTGCCGACAATGCGAACCTGCTGACCGGCCAGGTCGCACCGCTGGTTTCCACCCCTGTTGATGCGCTCAGTTCGGCCACCAGTGTGCTGTCGGTGCTCAAACCGACCGTGGTGGTCAACCAGGTCCTCAACGTCGCTACCGGCGTGACTTCCTTGGACCTGCCCGGCATTCTCAACAACCTGGCCCTGCTGCCGCAGAAGGTCGCTGCGCTCGACGCGCAAGGAGCCCACCAGATCGCAGGTGAGTTGAACAACCAGTTCTCGCCGTTGGTGAAGATGGCGGCGGAGGTCGACATGCGGTGGGTCTCACAAATCCTTGCGGTCATCCCGGACCCATCCGGAGCGACACAGATCGCTGCCCTCGTGTCGTCGATCTTGTCGAACGTCGATGTGATCAGACTGGCCAACATCGTTGGTCAGATTCAGGAGATCGCGTGGGCAGCTCTCGAAAAACTCTTCCCGCCGCCGGGAATCGCGCCTGATCCAGTCGGTGCGGGAGCTGCAATGAGCGGCCTGCTGCCGGTGGGGCTGGACCTGGCATCCGTTGCGGTTGACATGCTCTCGGGTAAGGCCACCAAGACCCCGCCGGAGCTGCTGGGCAAGCAGGCGAACGCTGTATCGACGAGTATCACCACCCAGGCCGCGAACCTGGATCTTCCGCAGCTGTCGGACTCTCTGGTCACGCTCTCGCAATCCCAGGGTGCTCAGGATCTCGCCGCGTTGGTCAGTGAAGGGCTCAGTGCTGCGAGTTTCTTCACCTCTGGCGCTCACACCAACTACAACACTCTCGTGGTCGACAACGCCGGGCGAAATGCCATCCAGTGGCTCTCCGACTGGCTCAATCTTCAGATCGGACGTGCCGTATGAGTTCCCGTGCCCACAATCCGTCTGCCCGCTGGACCTGGTGCGCTACATGCGCTCACCGGGGATATCTCACCCGCGGTGACGCGCGGGCGGTCCGGAGGCGTCACCGGGGGGAGAAGGGTCTGGCTGTGTTCGCGTGCCCTCACGTTGATGGTCTCTTCCACGTCGGGCACCGTCCTGATGCGTTGAGCAGCGGGGAGATAGACCGTGACTTGCTGCGTACCCAAGCGGTGCGGGCCGCTGCGGCGGGGCGTGTGACGTTGTGACCAAGGCTGTGGGCGTTGGTGTGCTCGTGGGGTTGAGCGCATTGGTCTTCGCGGGACTCGGCGACCTGGTCGGCACCGCTGCTCGCGCGGAAGCAACGCATGCAGCAGCGGTGGGGGCGGGAGCAAATGAGGTCGCGCCGGCCGTCGGCGATCTCATCGCGGGTCTGACTGAGGTCGACGAGCTCCCTCCTGCCGCTAGCCGGCATGCGGACACAAACAAGAGTCCGGTGTGGGTTGTTACCGTTCCACTCGCGACCGATGGGGCAGACCTCGGCGGCCTTCCCGATAGAGCGTCTGATTGATGGGTAGCCGTGCCGATGCAGGGGTTTTCGATCCCGCGAAGACTGCGTGCCGAGTTGCCACAATACAAATTATCATTGTAATGTTGTGGTTGAGTTGGACCGGTGGATCGGTCGACGTCATGTAAGCGTGCGGGGCCGAGAGGCCGGCGCGAACGGGAGGGAGGTGAGCGATATGGCCGGCTGCGCACGTGCCGCGGTGAACCTTCGTCTCCTCCCTGTGCTTCCGCCCGTCCTCTGCGGCCGAATGCGCATGCAGGCCGGTAGGGGGGACGTGCCGTCTCCCCAGTACAATCCGGCTATGTGCCGCTCTAAATCTCATGGATCAGGCCGTCGATGCCCGGGTTGCGGGAGCTATAAAGCTGCTGCGAAAGCCAACGGAAATCGCCGACTTGCACGCGAGGCGCGCAGGAAGGTCGTCGAGCATCTGAAGGAACAAGGGTTGGTGGAGTCCGCAGCTGCCGTTCTGGCTGCGCCGCCGAGTGTTCTGAAAGAGTTCATGGAAGGGCTCGGAATCGACCCAGAGATCCTGGGCAAGACGCCCATGCCGAGCACGCACGCTAACCCTCCCAGCGCGAAACTGCTGATCGCACAGGCAAAGGCCGAGCGGGACAAGCTCGCGGCGCCGAAGATCACCCCGGCTCAGGCTGCTCTCGACGCAGCCGAAGAGAACGTCGCCGCGGCCGATCACGATGAGAACGAAGCGCGAAAGGCGGTCAACCGCTACCGGACCCGACTCCGCAAAGCGAAGAAGGAGCTGGAGGCAGGGACAGGTACCGCCGAAGCTGTCGCCGAGCAGCAGAAACTGCTCGATAAGGCCAAGGACGCATATGTCGATGCTCAACGGCGGCAGGCCGAATCACGCGACGACCTGGCGGCCGCGAAGTTCGGCATGCGGGAGGACATGAGCAGCGACGAAGAGCGCGACGCGTACTACGCAAGCCTCACCGACGACGAGGTCGCCGCGATCACTCGGTCGTACAACCGTAAGTACGCCGCTGAAGCAACGGCCGCCATCGCCGAGGGACCGGTTCTGGCACCTACCGGCGTCGCGCGTGACACCGACATCTACAAGGCCGGCACCATTCCGATGGAAACCGGATCGGGTGTTGAACAGGTCGAAGGCCGCTATCTCGACGGAGGAACCGCTATCGTTCGCCGCGGATACAGCGACTTCGTCGTCCTTCAGCGCAAGGGCGACGCGTATTACCCGGTGGCCACCGCGAACGGAAAACAAGATGCCCTGGCCAAGGCCAATCGCATCCCGATCCTCGTCGAACCCGGCGCGTTGCCCGAGGGCGCAACCGACATGCAGCGGCAGGCACACGCCATTCGCGGCGACGTACTGCTCGACGTCGCGCGCCAGTCGGCCGCCGGCAAAGCCCCCACCGCGGAGATCCAGCAGAAGATCATCAACGACGGCTACAGCGGCGCTGTCGAGAAGTTGACCGAGTCGGTCGGAGCCGGCCCGGTCCGTGCCGACATCTACGCCGGCGTCAAACGGCACAACAAGCGGCTGCGGGAGCAGGCTGCGATCGCAGCGGGGGAGAAGGCCCGCGCCCAGGCGCTGGCTGCTGGCAAGTCCACGGCGCAGGCCGAGCAGGCATACGTCCGTGCGCATCGCCGCGCGCTGGGCACCGAAACTCGTGGTGGCGGCGTGATTCCCCACTTCGACCACAAGATTCCGCCGGAGAGCTTGGGGGAGGAGAAGCACAAGAGCCTGTACCGCAGTGGGATCAGGGCCTTCGGCAAAGAGACCGCCGACGACTACGCGGTGATCCATCAGCGTGCCGGTGATCTGAAGGCGTGGGGGTTCTCGGTCAGCGGCGACAAGGTGAAGACCTCCGACCTGTCCAAACTGACGGCGCACAATGCCACGTTCGTGAACAAGGTGCTCGACAAGTCCGAACGCAACGCGCTGACGACCTACACCGGCGGCAGTTACCACGCGATCAACGCTGCAATCACCGGCCGTGATCCGAACCCTTCCGGGTCGACGAAGACCACGGTGTCGGGGATCGAGTCGGCGTTCGACAAGTTCAACGAGCACAACCCGAACATCGAGCCGATGACCGTCATGCGGGGCACCCGTGTGCCGAGCGGATGGAAGGGGACAGCCGCCGAGTACATCGACGCCACGTTCACGGTCGGATCGAAGATGCAGATCGGCAAGGTCACCAGTACGACGACCAAACAGGCAACCGCAAAGGGATTCGCCGGACATCCGCCGTACATGATGGTCATCCGTACCCGCTCTGGGCTGCCGGTCAAGTCGATCTCGCTGCACAGCGGCGAAGACGAGGTCATCGTGCCTACAGGCACCGATCTGCGCTGTGTACGCGTCGATCACCACGGTGTCCACGGCATGCCCACGGTGTGGCTCGTAGCTGAGGACCTGGTTGCCGAAGCCGATGGCGGTACGCATCCGCCGCTCAAGGCAGTAGCGTAAAACCATCATTGAACTGGGATGATGGCACGTCCCCCATCATGAGAGAGAAGGCATCATGAACTCGAAATTGACCGACGAACAGCTCGACGACATCCGTGAATACCTCGCCCAGGGGATGAGCCCGGACGACATCGCAAACTACATCGGCCGTGTCGCCGACCTCGATCTCATTGAGATCGAGTACGTGCGCACCGCGGCCAACGAACTCGAACACGAGAACCAACAACACGGGGAGAAGCCTTGACCGCACCTACTGCCGATCGTCCCGTTCAGCTCGCGCGGTACAGCAACGCACTGACCGGTCTCGCCGCCGGCGACGCCTGGGGCTACCAGGTCGAGTTCTCCTCCTACGATTCGATGCCGGCCTACCCGGTGCCGGCGCCTGCGGGGGAGTGGATCATCAGCGACGACACCCAGATGACCCTCGCCCTGCACGATGCGCTCACCGAGGTCGCCGACTTCGACGACATCGAGGCGGTCACCGCCGCCATCGTCCGGCACTTCACTCTGTGGAAGCTCGACCCCGACAACAATCGTGCCCCAGGCCGCACCTGCATGGGATCACTGTCGAACCTGAGTGCTGGTGCGCGCTGGTACGACCAGGACGGTGCACATGAATCTGCCGGCTGCGGGGCCGTGATGCGCTTGGTGCCGGCCGCGTTCGCTCCCGAGCCGTACTGGCGGGGACTGACTGCTCTCCAGGCGGTGATCACCCACAAGCACCCTCGCGCGATCGTGCCGGCACTGTTGCTTGCTGACGCGGTCCGGCACGCTCCCGAACGCCGCGGCCGATTCCTCGAGCACGCTCTGACCGAGGCCGAGCGGATCTTCGACGGTGTGAGCGAGTGGTTGACCGATCCCTACCTCGCCGATGTCCTTGCTCCCTACCGAGGGGACGTGTCATCAGTGCTGGTCGAGGGGTTGAACGATGATGTTGTGGACATCCTCGTCGCGGCCGCGGAGACGTTGGACCGCCTCGCGTTGGTGGACACGACCGAGTACGGCGACCCGTGCACGGGCATCGGCGAAGGGTGGGAGTCGGCCAGCGCGATCGCACTGGGACTCCTCGTCGCAGACCTGGCCACGCTGCGGGAAGACCGACAGATCAGCTCCGGGAATAACTGGGGTGGCCCGCAGGCGCTTGCCTGGGCGGCGACCAGCAACGGGGACTCGGACTCGATTGCCTGCATTGCGGGCGCACTTATCGGTGCCGCGCAGACGACGCCGGATTACTGGCGCCTCACTGGGCTGGCCCCGAGATTCGAGCCGCACTACGCCGCTGCGATCGAGTCGGCATCCTGCTGCCTTCCCGGGGATTCGGTGGTGCGCTGACCTGAGCGCACCCAGTAGGTGAAATGCGCTGTGTCCTGCCAAGGTGGCACATCCCCTCTTTGGTTCGAGTGGGCCCGAGGCATCACAGCGAAAGGGAGCGAATTGCAGGTCGAAGCAGTAGCAACGGGCGCGATGATGATCGTCGGCGGAGCGTGCGGGTTCGTCTGGGCGCCCCGCGTCGCTCCTCGATACGGCAGTGCAGCCGTTTTCTACGGGCGAGCCTGGTTGCTGATCCTGGCCGCGTTCGGGGCGCTGCCCGTCGTCTCGATTCTGGGGTTGCCTGCGCGGGTCCAGGACGCAGTCAGTTCGGTCGTGATCAGCATCGGTCTCGCTGCCGGCGTGTGGTTCCTCGTTCAAGGCGTGCGCACTCGCCGCGCGGAGTTCCGGGAGCAGCAACGTGATTGCCGAAATCGAGGTGCAGTCCCTCCGCGGTACTTCTGGTCGCCGTGGGCGATCTTCGGGTGGACTGCCGCGCTCGGAGGTCTGGTCGTCGTAGTGGGCGGAATGGCGGTGGCGTCGGCGATCGCGGCCATGCTCGGCTTCCAGACGCAGGAAGAAGTCAACAGGGCGTCACAGACGGCCGCGAGCGCCATTACCGCCGGAATCTTCGCTCTCGTGCCGGTAGCTGCGGCATTGGGTCTGTGGCGCTGGTGGCGTCTGCGCAGCGAACCCTCCGAGCTGCTGGTTTCTGTTTCCTGACACACTCAAGAATGGACCGCTGAACTGCGGTTATGGCACGTCCCCTTTCGGTGTCGACGATCGTCTGATGTCCCCTGGATGAGACTTACCGTCTGCGGTCGAACCGGGCGGCAGGAGAAAACCGTGAATCTCTCTCGCGCAGAGTACGGCCGCTGGGTTGTGCAGTCCGGCCGGATCTTGGCCGTGATTCCCTATGCCCATGTCAGTGCGCAATCGGTGATCGAGCAGATGTACTTCGGTCCAGGCGCACGGCGCCGTGCTGAGCGCTGGGTCACGTCGGAGCTGGCATCGCGCTGATGGGAAAAGGTGTTTGACCTGCTGCGACGTCACATCCCGCAGGCGTATGGGGTATTAGCTCCCATATGGATATGCCTCAATCTATCGAACATGTGTTCTACGCTAAGGGGCGGAGCTAAGGGGTGATCAGCTGTGGAGTCGAAGGTCGACACGATCGCGCACCTGCGAAACCGGATTGCCGCGATTCCCGGCCGGCCGAATGACCCACGTCTGCGTCCGTCGTCGACCGCGCGCGGGCTGCACACCGAAACAGCCCGGCCGCCGGCCCTCGGGGCGGCACGGGGAGTCCTCCCTGTCCCCGAACCGCTCGCGCCCCTGCTTCCGCACGGCGGACTGCTCCGAGGATCAACTGTGCACGTCACCGGCGCGACGGCTCTTCGGCTCGGGCTCCTGGCCTCGGTGACCGGCTCGGGAGGCTGGGCGGGGGTGATCGGAAGCCCCAACCTCGGATTGCTCGCCGGCGTGGAAATGGGAGCGGATCTCGCTCGATGTGCCCTCGTTCCCGATCCTGGTGCAGACCCCCTCGCCGTGGCCGCCGTGCTTCTGGACGGACTCGACCTGGTTGTTCTCTCGCTCGGTGGTGCCAGCATCCCTCCGAGTCGTGCACGTGCCATCGCCGCACGCACCCGCAACAACGGCGCGGTACTCGTTGTTGCCGACGGAAGTTGGCCGACCGTGGATCTGAACCTCGACGCTCAGGTGGCCGGCTATCGGGGTCTCGGCGGCGGAGACGGTGGCCGCATCACAGGGCTGGACCTGACCGTCGAGGCGCGTGCCAGGGGACGGCTGCCGCAACGAGGGAACATCACGCTCGCCGGCCACTCTGACGGTCTCAGATGGATTTCGCGACCGGCGGCCCCAGGAATGCTGAAGGTTGCGCAGTGACCGGTCCCGGACTCGACGACTGGGATGAGCAGTTTCCAGGCATGCCGATCCTGCGGCGGCCACCCGAACCCATCGAGGTGATGGTCGATGTCTCTCGAGCTCTACCTGCCGGCAGAGGATTCACTCGTGTCGATGGCCTGCCACTGCGTGTGAGGGCCGGGGGTATTCGGCTCGAATCGGTAATGCGAGCGACCCTGCACGCCTGGATCAGGGTCTGCGACGGGCGCTGGCTTGCCCAGGTGCGCCTTCCGGTGCGCTCCTCCAGCGGCCGCAGCGGCGCCGAGCTGTGGCTGTGGGTGGATTCCGTCTTCGTGTTCCCCGCGGGCGAAGGGGCGCAACTGTAGGCGAGTTGCCCGAAAAGCATCGCATCATCAGGCCGAGGCGCGATCATCGCACCCGCCCGCAATAGCCATGAGCTGCCCAGATGGCATGTCCCTTCGGTGTGGATCTCGGATGACATGGCGACGATTCGTCGAACCATCTGTCCATCCTTGGTCGATTCCTGATGTCACTTATCAGCTAGCGCAATCGAACCCGAGCTAGACAATACAAAGAAGTAATGTAATGTTGGTTTGGTTGGTGAGCGGTCGCCCCAACTCCAACGACGAAAGCAGCGCACAACGTAATGTCGCCGATCTACACCCCGACTTTCCGCTACGACGACCCGACTCTGACTCCGCCGGCCCCTGGGCGTGCCCTGATCGAAGACATCGGACTCGTCGAGTCTTTGCCGGGGATCGGTCCGAAGAGCGGCGGCGGATACATCGGAGTCCCGATCTCGATCGGACCCCTGCACACCCGCTTCCTCCGGCCTCACGACGGCGTCGAAACCACGTTGCCCAACACTGATCTTCGGCCGTGGCGCACCTCGTTCCTCGTCGCAGCCCACTCGCAGAACTGCTTCGACCTGCCCGACCGTCCCGGCTGGAACTGGCTGCGATGGACTGTCGCCGACCATCTGGCACACGATGCTGCCGCCGCGCGCGCGGACGAACCCCTGGTCATCGTGCCTTGCGGAGCAACGAAAGACCCGACCCCCTCCAAGATCCCGGCAGGGCAGCGCTACACGGGCACCTACCACCGACTCGGCCTGCGTGCGGCCGCCGCGCTCGCGGGCCCGAATGCCACACGCATCCTCTCCGCGCGCTTCGGTCTGGTACCGCTGCATCACCTGATCGAGCCGTACAACCTGCGCCTTGGCCAGCCCGGATCGATCACAGCAGAACGACTCCGGGAGCAGGCCGCCGACCAGGGGCTGCTCGACCATCGCAACGTCGTGCTGTTCGGTGGTCGCGACTACACCACGCTCGCGCAGCAGGTCTGGCCTCATGCACACACACCGTTGGCAGGCACGAAGGGCATCGGCGAACAGCAGAAGCGACTCGCAGAGATCGCCGCGTGCGGCCAGCTGCACTGATCATCACACCGACACACTTGGAGGATCTATGACCGAACTGCTGCCAGAAAGCCACGGAGTCGAATCAACCCAGGGCACTAGAACCGGCGCTCTCGCCTGTGGTGCTTTGCGTGACGTCACCTCCGAAGCCCGTCGCTTCGGGATCTTGCTGCCCACCGCAATCACCGATCGCGCCTGGAAGCACGCCATCGCGTGGCCGGAAGCCGACGATGCGCTTCGCTGCGAAACAGGCCGCGCCTGGACCGTCCTGGCTCACGCCGCTCGAGCGCTCCTGCGTGCGCAGAGCCTCGGCGCCGCCGGGCTCCAGCTGTTCAACTTCACCCCAGCGCCTGCCCTGGACGGAGAAGACCTGCTCACCCTCGGCGTCGAGATCGGCTCCGGCGACATGGGGGAGCCCGTCGTGACCATCACCACCGCCGCCGACCACTGATCTTCCACTCCGGCCTTCCGAGCGATCCCGAGAACGGAGACCCGATGCCCGATCGCACCCCCGATCCGCTGACCAATTACTTCCCGCCCAACTGGGATGACCGTCCCCGAGTGAAGCGGTGGAACGGTCATATTCGTCGCGAGGATTGGCTCCTCCGAGACAAAGAAGACCTCGTCAGCATTATCGAACTGCTCAGCCAGCAGGTCACCAATGCGAATCAGGATGCACTCGACGCGAGCTTTCTCGCCGAATGGCGCATCCATCGCATGCTTACGCAGGCAGGAATAGGTGCGCGAATCTACCTACAGTTGATCCGCGCACGTCACCGTGGACGCAAGACAGCACGAATCGAAGATCTTCTCAGCCTCGGCGCTAACCGGGAATGCCACAAAAAGGCATCGTGAACAGGCTAGATGACACGTCCCCTTCGATTCGGTTACACCCGGATTCGGCGACGACGAGCGGCAATCCGCGCGCGATTTGTACCTGCGAAGGTGATACGAGTTTGAGGTAGCTTCGATCTTGATCAACACTCCGATCCTTGATCCTGAAGGGGATGCTTAATGCTTGCTGGTTCGTCGGGGACTGCGGTCAGTCATTATTCGGACTGGTCAACCATTAATTGGATAGTCGGATATTCATGGCTCTTGACGGCGGTAGCGGTCGCGGCATTCGCGGTGACGATGTGGCTGGCCGCAGAAGACGAGTCGTCCATAGGGATTCGGGTGGGGTCTTTCGCGCTCGGCGCCGCCGCGGGCCTCATTCAGCTCCTCGCGCTGCGGGCCGTCGTCCGCCATATCGAACAGCTCAGATTGGCTGTCGGTCTGGCTCTGCTCGTCATCGTTGCTGTTGCCGGGCTGACCTATCTGGCCGCTCGCGCTCACATGAAAGGCCGGCACAATTACTACACCCCGGCGGTTCCGCTTCGCGCCTGGGTCGTCCCGGCGAGTGCCTCCACAACGCTGGCGATTGTTGTGCTCGTGATCGAATCGATTCGTCGAGTATCTGACCAACTGTCAATGGGAGCGGGTTCATTCGCGCTCGTGACAGTTGCTGCCGTGGTTTGGCTCGTCCTCCATCTGTGCACACCCGAAACGCGGTGATATCCCCGGAGTGTTCACCCAGTTGGTCGATTCCCAGTACGTGTGGTGCTATATCGACCGCACGTAGCGCCCCCCGGCTACGTGAGTAAGTCGCCCCTGTTGTCTGGCCTACCCCGCCACAGATGACAGGGGCGCGGTCATTTCAGGTGGTCGCCGGTGTTCTTCTTCGATAGCCGCCTTTCGGGGTGCGGTAATGGCGAAGTGGGGCGACGGGAGGCAAGGCGTACTCGTCGTTCAGGGTGCGTATCTGGATGAGGGTTGCAACTATGCAAAACTCTATTGTAATGTTGTGGAGTGTTCGGTGGTGCGACACCGCGAGGTTCTACGCCTCGGAATCCGAAACACCTTGGCGAGCAGACACTGCCGATCAATCCATCCGACTACCTTGAGGAGGGCGCATGAACGCCTACGCTGTCGAGATCCAGGCCAGCACCGGATACGAGTTCAAGAGCCAGACCTTCACCATCGTTGTCGACGCCCCCAAGGGTTACGACCAGGCCGAGCGTCGTGGAATCCGCCGTGCGATCGAACGCGCGACAGAGTGGAACGCCGAGCACCCGGAGGCGATCACTCCGCGCTTGACCGACACGAGCGCCTATCGCGTCGTCTCCATCCGCGCTCACGTCGACGACGTTGCAGTCGCTCCCGCGACTCCTGTCGTAGCAGGGCAGCACGGGGCAACCCTCGTTGTGGCAGTGGACCTGAACGCAGTCCTGGATGCCCTCGGCCAGCAGACGAAACGCTGACTGTTAGCTCGGGCCACCTGCCGCCTCACAGCTGTGCCCGTTGCGACCAGCGCATCCGCTGATACAGACACAGCGAAGGCCCCACGAGTTCTGGGGCGGTTTCAAGGGGCCTTCGCTGATTTCCATGTCTTACCAGGTCAGCGCCCGGTCCGGTGTCTGCGTGGACCCCGCGCAGCAAACACTGCGACGGTGCCGATCTCCTCGACCTCCACATTCTCGAACGCGGCCTCGAGCGCAGCCTCAAGTCCGCTCCGATCGTCCTGGCGGTTGCTGAAGATATTCGAGGCATCGTTGTAGATCGTGCTGAGCGCCTTGCCCGCGAGATTGTGTGTCACACCGCGGCCCAGGATCGTCGAACCGAAGAACACCCCCTCCTCGGCGGTGACGTCGGCGATGTGACCGAAAGCTACGCCCTTGTCCTGCCAGGCCCCCGGAACGCAGTGCATCACGAAGTTTGCCGCCACCGACTCGAATGGTCCGTGTTCGATGTCGATCGGTGCAAGAACGCTGCCGGTGTGCGCCGCCGCGACGATTCCGCGTTCGGCGAGGCGTCTCGAAGTGAGTTCCATCGTGGACGGATTCAAATCCATCAACGTGATCTCAGGCTCGGGGGTTGGGTACGTCGCGTTCTGGAGGTACCAGCCGGTGCCCGGTCCGATATCGAGATGGCGGCCGCTGAGATGGCGATCGTAGTGAGCAAGGAGTCGTTCGGTGGGGCAGCGCCAGACGAGGCCGTTACTCCACCGCAGAACGACCGTGTCGTACACGGCCAGCGCGGCTCTGTTGTAGAGCGCCGCACCGTCCTTCTCTGCCTGTGTGACTTCGTCCCGGGACATTGGATTCCTTCGCACTCGACATCGCCGGCCAGCTCTGCCGGACCGGACGATCCTAGTGCCGCGAGTGCGGCATCCGCGGGTGGGGCGGCGATCTGTTCCACCCCCCGCGAGCGGACTCCGGATCTGAAAACCGGAGGAGCCCAGCTGAGCTCGGCGCTGATCCGTGCTCACTTCGCGATGGCGACTCGCTGACGATAAAGTGTTCTCTGAACTGGGAAAACGGCACGTCCCCTTTCGTATGCCGAATCTGAGAGGAACATCGTGAAGGTCGGCGATCTGGTGAAGGTTCATCCCTGCGGGAAGTCTGTATTCACTGTCATCGAGGTTGATGAGGGCAGCGGCACTGCGTTCATCGAAGCGGTGGAGGACAGTCCGGGGAGGTATCCGTGGACCGCTCGCCTGTCCGAGCTGGTGCCCGCAGATGAATAGCGTTTCAACACGATCGGCTCTTGTAGGCCGAGAGTGCCAGGGCGGTCCCGCATCCCAGTTCGTTCCGTGAAGAATCAGGAGCGTGTCCCGCCGGTCTGAAAGTTCGGCTGAGTGCTCTCGGGGTGCACACAGAACGGCTCGTTGATCTGGGATGATGACACGTCCCCTCAGCCTATGTGAGCCGATTCGACGTGCCGCGACCCTGAGTCCCACGTCCGGTCAGGGATGCTGCGGATCGGGAGGGGGTACGGCACACTCTGCCCATGACTTCAGTGGGGAGTGCCCGGTCCGGTGAGTCCGCACCGACCAGCGAGGCAGAGGGAAGCGCCGGCGTAGAACCTCGGATGCCTCGGCCGTCGCGGCGGCTGCCGTTGCTCGGCGACGTGTTGCGTCTCGACCCGAAGCGACCGGTACAGCGCGAAATGCGGTTCGTGGAAGAACTGGGCGACGTCTTCGAGATCAGCATCATCGGCCGCAGGGTGGTCGTGGTCGGCGGCGGCGACGCAGCGGCAGAGGTCTTCGACGAAACCCGCTTCGCCAAGGCCGTGGTGCCCCCGGTGAGCAATCTGCGGGAGTTGGCCGGCGACGGGCTGTTCACCGCGTTCAACAGTGAGCCGGCCTGGGCTCAGGCCCACAACGTGCTGATGCCGGCGTTCAGCCAGGCATCGATGCGCAGCTACCACGACGCGATGGTCGAGTGCGTCGACCAGCTGTGCACCTACTGGACAGAATCGGCCGCACGCGCACCCATTGACGTCTCCTCCGACATGAACCGGCTCACCTTGGAGGTCATCGGCCGTACAGGATTCGGGTACAGCTTCGACTCGTTCGCTCCAGGCCGTCACCCGTTCGTCGAGGCGATGAGCCGGGCAATGTCGTACGTCTCGCAGACCGCGAACGATGTTCCTGTCATCCGGGAGATCCTGGGGTGGAAGGCGATGCGCCAGAACCCGAAGGACATCGCGTTGATGAAAGCCACCGTCGACGAAGTGATCGCCGCGCGGCGCAGCGGCGCGACACCGCGACAAGACGACCTGTTGCAGCGGATGCTCGAAAACCCGGACCCCGAAACCGGGGAGATGATGTCGGACCAGAGCATCCGCAACCAGGTTCTGACCTTTCTGATCGCCGGTCACGAGACCACAGCAGGATTGCTGTCGTTCGCCCTGCACTACTTGTCGCTCAATCCCGAGATCGTCGAACGGGCCCGGGAAGAGATCGAGCAGGTGCTCGGCACCGATGGTGCGCCGGTGCGATTCGAGCAGGTCGCCAAGCTCCGGTACGTCCGACGCATCGTCGATGAGACCCTGCGTCTGTGGCCGTCCGGCCCGGCCTTTTTCCGCAAGGCGCGGCAGGCGACCACTCTGGGCGGATATCCGATCCGCAAGGGCGAAACGATCCTGGTGGTGCTGCTCGCGCTGCACCGCGACCCCACACTGTGGGGCGAGGACCCGGAGCGGTTCGATCCGGATCGGTTCCTTCCCGCAGCTGTGCGAGCTCGGCCTGCACACGCGTACAAGCCGTTCGGCGTCGGTGCACGCGCATGTATCGGTCGTCAGTTCGCCCTACACGAGGCAGTGCTTGCCTTGGCGCAGATCCTCACGCGCTTCGACGTCGTGCCCATCACGGACTATGAGCTGACGGTCGAAGAGCTGCTGACGATCCGGCCCGAGAACCTGAAATTGGCCATGCAGCCCCGGGAGCAGCGCCGAATGCAGCACACCTCGTAAGAACGTAATCCTGGCTACACTCGCCCGTTGATCGAGATCAAATTGCAACAGGCGGGGGTCTGATGGGTACGTGGCATGTGATCGAGACGCTGACCGAAGGCGTAGCGACACTGGTGGCATCGGGGAACGAAGCGAAGGGGATGATCTCCACCAGGCGAAGCATCTCCCCAACGGCGGACATCCTTGTCGAACCGATCATCGAGCATGTACGCCGGACTCGTGAACCGTTCGACCGCGTCTTGCATTCAAAGCGCGCGAACCGCGCGTGGCGGTTCTACGCCTGGCCGATCATCGGGCCCTTCGGAGACGTGCACGGTATCCAGATGTGGGTCGGCGACCCGAAAGAGCCGATCGCAGAACGGCGGCTCACGTCGGGAGTGGTCTGGTCGACCACCGAGTGGCTGATTTATCAGACCTGGGAGTCCGGCGCGATGTCCGGCACCCTTCTCGAAGATTGGGTGCCCACTGCGTTGTCCTCGGACTACATCAACCGCGCGATCCACATGGAAAAAGAGCAGGACTTCTTGGAGATCGTCCTGACTCCGAAGCCGGATATGGCGCTGAGCACGTGGTTCTCGGTCCGGCACGATCACGGCCACGCGATGCAGTGGCAGGTCGTCCTGCGGCCTACCGCGGACGGGACAGCTGTGCGGGCGCTCTACCACGACTTCTCCGATGCCTACCCCCCGTCGATGCCGACGCTCGCCGAGCTGGGGCTGACGGAAGGGCTCGAGGGATCCAAGGTGCACGTCGCGCTGTTCGAGGCGCAGCGCGGTTCGATCACGCTGTGGATCGGCCGCGCCCCGGAATGGATCGAATGGCAGTACGCGCACCTGACAGGGCCGGTGGTGCACCCGGACGACCTGCCCGCCTTGCAGGACAGCGCGAAGCGAATCAATGCCGGAGAGGTCCCACGAACCGTGGACCTGGTCCAGTTGCATCGCGGCAACAACGAATGGGTGAAGTGCTCGGTGACGATGCGCCCGTTTCAGCTCGAGGACCGCCCTGCACACGCGGAGCTGACGCTCATCCAGGTTGTCCCCGCGGACGACCAATACTGAGCTCCCATCTGGAGTCACGGTGATGTCGGCGCGGATCGCGTCGGCATCACCGGCTCTCTCCGTGATGCTCGCGGTGCTGCGCAGCAGTAGAGGATAGAAGCGGGCTCGCGTTGTTCATGCACCAGCGAAGTTTGGCTGTACGGCCGGAACGCCGCGGCCACGAATCGCGCACATCCGGTGCAGGGGACGTGTCGTCGCTCCAGTTCAAGCGGTAATTCTGCGCTGCTCCGGTGCGGCAGGGTACTCGATGAAGGCGGCTGTCCGTCCGGTACGTGCGCGCGCGGACGCCGCACGCTCGAGCGGTACTTCGTCGTCGCCCCGGCCCTGGCATTACCGAAAGAGCACGCCAACTTCGACCAGTGGTGGACAGAAACCTTCGCCGCCGGGGGCGATGCAGCCGGCAGCGTAAGGCACGGGGGACGTGCCATTTACGCACGTCAGTGGGTGAACCGGGTAGACCCCCGGGTCCACGGTCCAGAGATGGTCACAGTGTCCACAGAGCCAGCACCGCGGCGCGCAGGCTCGCGGAGATGATGCGGTGGTCGCGGTGCAGGCGCGGGTTCGAGTGACCGCGGTCGGTGAGGATGCGCGCGGCGTCGGATATGGCGATGGGGTCGAGGTCGGCGCGGGCGCGTAACCGGTAGGCCAGTGCGTGGCGGGTGTGGGGGATGCGGTGTGGGCCGGTGGCGACGACGGCCGGCGGGTCCAGCCGCGTGTCGTCGTCGCTGATCCGGATCACGACGTCGCCGGGCTCGAGGCGGGTGCGACGGTCGGGGCCTGGGCTGTCCTCGCGGACCCATTCGGTGCGGTAGCGCGGGTCCGGCCCGCCCCTGCCGGGCGCAGGGGACATCGAGCTGGTCTCATCCTCGGTGGGTGTGTAGTCGCCCAGGTGTCGCAGGAACATCCGGCGTACGGGGGTGGGCAGGAAGTCGTGCTCGAGACGCGCGCGGCTGCCGATCCCGGCCAGGGGTACGACGCGGCCGATCTGCCAGATGGCGGTGGCACTGTCGAGGAACACCCCGTCGACCACGACGGTGTCTTCGAGCTGGTCGAGGAAGGCATGTGCGGCGGCGATGGCGCCGGGATCGTCGGTGATCAGCGCGGTTTCGTCGGCGAGGGTGGAGGCGTGGGAGGCGCTGGCCGGGCCGACGATCACCTTCTCTGCGGTGACGATCAGTCCGGTGTGCAGGTTCGCAGTCGACAGCACCTGCACCCCGGTCTCGAGGAAGTGGGCCAGAGCGGTGGGGGAGGTGGCGTGTGCGCGCACCGCGGGGCGGGCGGCGTTGACGATCAGCTGGTCCCCGGCGCGCAGCGGCAACAGGTCGGGCGCGGTGTGGTCGAGGTAGGCGATGGCCACGCGCCGGGGGCCGCGGCCACGTAGGGCCGCGGTGATGGCCGGCCAGGGGTGCGGTGCGTGCAGGACGGTGTCCACAACCGGTCACCCTATCCGCCGGCACGCTCCGGATGGGCCGGATGGCAGCCGCGCCGAGGTGTGCGTTTCCGGCGCCCGGCGGCGTGTCAGCCCAGGCCGGGGGACGTGTCATCAGTGCAGCTCAAAGCGCAGTGTCGCAGCGGCCCACATGATCTGACCGATCTCCGTGCTACACACAGGCAGGCTGTTCGGATATCGCCGAAGTGCGGCCGGTGGTCAGGTTCCTGCGGGTTCGATGGCCCTGTGCCGGTGCCGGTGTCGGTGTCGGCTCTGCGTTGCGGTGTTGGGTAGCGTCGACGCGTCCGGAACATGAGGGGTCGGGACTATCTGGCCATTCGGGCCGGGGGCGAGGGTGAGGGTGAGGGGAGTCGACGTGCGAAGTCGAGCATCGATGGGGACGAGACGGGCGAGGATGCTCGCCGCGGCGGTGGCGGCGATGATGATCGTGCCTCTGGGCGGTGGGGTGGCGTCGGCGCAGGACCGCGACGTCGATCCGATCGTGGCCTGGCAGGCTTTGCTCGCTGATCCGGTCGCCCCGAACGGCTCTCGCATCGTCTCGAGTGAGATCGACGGCCAGTATCTGACGGTGCAGGTGTACTCGGCGGCGATGGACACGACCATCCCGGTGCGGGTGCAACGCCCCCATGATGCGTCCGAGCCGCGTCCGGTGCTGTATCTGGTCAACGGGGCGGGCGGTGGCACCGATTCGGCGACGTGGTGGGCCAACACCGATGTCGGGGAGTTCCTGACCGGTCAGAATGTCAATGTGGTCATGCCCCTCGGTGGGGCGTTCTCCTACTACACCGACTGGAAACGCGAAGACCCGCAGCTCGGGATGAACAAGTGGCAGACGTTCTTCCTCGACGAACTACCCCCACTGATCGACGCCGCATTGGACACCAACGGGGTGCAGGCCATCGCGGCGAACTCGATGACCGCCACGGCGGTGTTGCAGTACGCGATCGCCAGGCCGGGCTTCTATTCGGCGGTGGCCGGGTACAGCGGATGCGCGCAAACCTCCGATCCGATCGGCCGTGAGTTCGTCAAGTTGGTCGTCGAGACCTGGGGCGGCGGCGATGTGCGCAATATGTACGGCGAGGACGATGATCCGGCGTGGGTGGCCAATGATCCGGTGGTCCATGCTGAAGGTCTGCGCGGTACGCGTCTGTTCATCTCGGATGCGACGGGTTTGCCCGGCCCGCACGACACCCTCGGCAACGAGTTCACCATCGGGGAGCAGGACGCGGCCCTCGATCAGCAAGGGCTGGCGTTGGCCAATCAGGTCGTCGTCGGTGGGGTGATCGAAGCGGCCGTGCACTGGTGCACCACCAATCTGCAGACCCGTCTGCGTGAGCTCGACATTCCCGCGACGTTCGATCTGCAGCCGGCCGGGACGCATTCGTGGGGTTACTGGCAGGACGCGTTCCACCGGTCCTGGCCGCTGCTGGCCGAGGAACTGGGGTTGCCGCAGCCGGAATGACTCAGCCTTGCTGGTGACCGCTCTCCGGGATCGTCAGGTACCCGGCCCGACTGCATCCGCATGCGCCCGTCTGTGTCGTGATCGCGCGTGTACTGAAGTGCCCGGAACCGGGTCTCCACCCACGCGGGGTGGGGACATGCCGTCCGGCCAGTTCAGTGCCTGTCTATATGCCGGGGCCGGTCGCACCGTTTTGTCAGACGGCGGGGTGATCGTCGTGGCCGGCGGGCGTGGCGGCTGCGACGGCCGCAGGCTCGAAGGACAGGATCGCCAGACCCGAAATCTTGAGTCGCGGACGGCCCTCGTGGTGCCGGGGCTCGGCATCGGGGTGGGCCAGATCGCGCACCCGCACATCGAGGAAGCGGGCCAGCGCGACGGTCTGCTCCCAGCTCGGATATTCGACGCCCACTTCCCAGCGGTCGACCGCCGGCTCTTCGGCCAGACATGCGGTATCGACGTCGGGGCCGAAGTGTCCTCCCGCGTTGAGCAGTTCGGTGAGATAGAAGGGGACGAGCTTGCCGGCCCTCCACAGTTCGTACTCGTCCTCGTCGGGCTCGGCGAACGGTGCGGTGACATGAGCGGCGGTCAGGAGCCGTTGCGCATGCTCGAGTTCGGTCGGCGTCGCGGTGCCGATGCATCGCCCCATCCACGACTCGGTCGACGGTGTTGCACGGCGGCGCTTTCGGCGGAAGAACTCGAGCACGGTTTCTCCTTCGGTGCTGTTAGGGGCAGGTCTGGTTCGGGGATGCGGACCCGGCGTCGTCGGCTGCATCCGCGCCCCGCGGGAAGGGCGGCTCACCCCCGGTGTGCGGGGCGTGGGTTGCTCGGACGTGTGGATCACGGCGTTCACGGTAGCGAGGGTGTTCTCCAGCGGTGTCGATGTTCTGTCCGCGTAGGTGTCGGGGCCGGTAGCCGGCGGGGTCGGTTGTGCGCCCGAGGGTGTCTCGGGCCCGGGTATCAGGGTGGATCGCGCGTCTTTTCGCTCACCCGCTGAGCTCAACCTCGGTGGGGACGTGTCGTTTATGCAGGTAAAGCGGTCGATATTCAGTCACGGGTCGGCGCCGGTCGCGTACGCGTGTGCGCCAGCGCGGCCAGGTCGGCGAGCAGGATCGTGGTGACGATCCAGGCGAGGCCACACAACGCCGGGACTTCGACGGTCATCCGGCAGTGTCAGCCGGGGTGCCCATCAGCGCGGAGGTCAGCCGAATGGACAGCAGCCGTGCTTCCTCGGTCAGATAGACCGTGAACGGGGAGAACCGGCGCATTTCCTCGCCGCGTTCGTCGTCGGCCAGGACGATGCGTGTGATCTCGTCGAGATCGCCGGTGTCGATGAGTTGTTCCCACAGGTCGATGTACCGGCCGTACATCGGATGTGCCCATTGCTCGCGGGTGGTGGCCAGCCGCGCCCGGATGGCGGGACTGTCGATCGGCAGGTTCTGTGCCTTGATCTTCAGCAGCAGCCCGGTGTGCACGAGCTTGCGCCGGACCATCGTCCTGGTCACCACGGCCACCTCCACGCTCCTTCCGCTCTCGCTCCGAGGCTATGTGGTCGATCCCGCGGGCCGGATAGATCCGCCCGGTGTGGGCGTCGGCGGCGGTGTCCGTCTACCTCGTGCGGGACTGTCCGGACCGGCGCCGGGGCCGGGGCCGGGACATGGCGGGTGGGTCCTGTTCTTCCGAAGGTCAGCGGCGGCGGTTGTCCAGTGTCGAGAGCAGGACGAACTTGGTGCCGATCAGATCGAACGCCGCGGCGCTGTCCCCGGCGATGAGGAGTTCGCGTTCGCGGGCGTGCAACGCCGCGATGGCCTGTTCGAGTTCGTCGTCGGTCATCGCATCGGCTGCGTCCCCGATGGCCTGCTTCGTTGCGTCCACGCGGCCACGCTAGCCGGTGCCGGACGATCCGCCAGTGCCGGGAACTGTGCTGCTGCTCGGCGCATCTCACTGGGTGACACCGGTGCGGCAAGGACACCGGGTCCACCGCGGCCGGACGATCCGGCCGGGGTGCGTGTCGACAACAGGAGGAACCGACACATGCGACGTTCGATCATCGCGCGGGTTCTGGTCACGGCGGCCACGGTGGGCACCGTCGGCCTGACCGGTGCCGGGCTGGCGCAGGCCGCCACCGGAGGCGACTACGTCGACAGCGGCTGGACCGAGTCGACCATCGGTCTCGGCGTCGAGGGCCAGGTTCTGATGCTCGAGACCGGCAAGTAGACCGGCTCCTTCCCGCGGCGACGTGCCGTGCCCGAGGGGTGCGCACGTACCCGACGTCCGCGTGCCCGGCGATCGGGAACGTCGAAGGAGAGCAGGGCACGTGCTGTGGCACGGCACTTCGCCGCGGGCGCCCCTCGCCGGTGTCTCGCCGCATCCGGCGGGTACGACCACGGCCGGCGTGTCGTGCGGTCGTGGCGGGTGGGTCGGTGGGATGTGCTGTGCTGGTGGCCGTGCCAGCACCCCGTAAGACCGAGGCTGAGGCCCGCGCGGCTGTCGCGCAGATGGAACCGATCACGGCTATTGAAGGCCGGCAGATGAGCGATGGGGACAAGGACCTGCTCGTCGAGCTGATCCGCGGGGTGATCACCTTCGATGAGGTCGCGGCCGTCATCGCCCGTGAGGCGGGCTACGAGCTCGACTGAGCCATTGCCGCTGCTTTCACACCGCCGGTGTCGGTGCTGTTGTCTACGGTCGCCGGGCGCGTACAGCTCGCGCGTGCGGCCACAGAGGCAGTGGCCGCACCACGACAGGAGGGGGGAGTGGTCGATGCTCGACGACGAGGACCGCGGGTATCGGGACGGTCGCCGTGCGGGGGCGCGGTTCGCGAGGAACCCGACACGCGAGCCGAAAGATCCGGCGATCCCGCGGTGGGTGAGCGATCCGCATGTCTACCTGCGCTTCTGGCAGGAAGGCTGGGTGCAGGGCATGTCCGATCCGGACGGCACCCGGCTGCGGCATCCCCCGCAGCCGATCCGAATCCGCACCACCGCACCGACACCGTCCGCGACCGAGCAACCCCGCCCCGTGAAGGAGACCTGAGTCGTGCCGCGAAGTGTCATCGAAGACCGGCTGCGCACTGAGGTGCTGAAGGCGATGCCGCTGCCGGATATCGCCCTCGACGCCGTGGTGGCCGGCATTCCGCTGCTGACCGGCGAGAACACGACTCCGCGCGGCGGGCCCATCGACCTCGCCTGGCCGGCGGAGAGCCCGAACCCTTGGGATGAGGACGGCCCCGGCTGGCTGTAGCCCGTGCCCGGATCTCGCCGTGCGCGGGAGACACCGGTCGCGGCCGGTCGTGCAGGACCGACCCGCCGGTGTCCCGGCGTGAGGTCCCCGCACCCACGGCGCGCGGGGACGTGTCATCTGCGCAGTTCACGGCATCTGGGCGGGGTCGCGCAGTGGGTCAGTCGGTGCTCTGGCTGTGCTGGCGGGCACGGGTTCGGTGGCGGTGCGGTCCAGACGAATCCGGCCAGCAGCACCACCGCTCCGAGCATCAGCACGACGGTCACGATCTGGTCAGTCGACGAGGTAGTGGGCTTCGATGTAGTCGACGGTCGAGTCGTAGGGCTCCCCGACCGGTTTGAGCCCGTACTTACGGAACACCGAGGCGGTGGCGCGGCGCGCGCCTCGGTTACGAGCATCAGCGTTGTCCCAGGACTGCTTGAGGGTGTGGGTGACGACTTTGTCGATTTCCTCGGCGAGGTTGCGTTCGGTGACGGTGATGCCGTCCGGTGCGTGGTCTTCGATGATGCGCGATAGGACCCCGACGTGGTCGTCGTCGACCACCACGACGGTGTCGTCGGGGTGTTTTTCGGCGTGGACGATGGTGCGGGCGATCCGCAGCGCCTCGGCCAGGAACTCCAACGCGTCGTGGGAGTTCTGGATGATGCGGTCCCGCAGTTGCTTGATGCGTTCGGCCAGGGCGGTGTATTTCGCCGAGCCCGGTTCCACGCCCTTGTCGAGGGCGGCTTTGATGTGGTCGAGGATCTCCGCAGCCGACGGCGGCGTGGGGTCCTCGTCATCATGGGTTTTCTTCGGCCGGACCAAGGCGAGGAGTTCTTTGAGGATCGCGATGCCCTGGCTGTCGAGGACGAGGGGTTCTTCCTGTCCGGCGACGACGGTGAACGAATGCACGTGCGCGTTGATGATCTCGAGGACCATCGGTCCGAGCTCGGACAGGCGTTCTTTGCGATCCTCGTCGGAGGACTTCTTGAACAAGGTCGTGTACACCGACCCGAACAAGGCGAACCCGCTGCGATATTTGCTGATCCGCTTGTCGGTGTTGATCAACGGATACAACCGCGCCAACAGCCGGTAGTCGGTGGAGAACACCTCAGCCGCACCGGGATGGGTGTCGAGGAAATGGTTGATTACGCGCACCGACTCGTATCCGTGCTCGCTCAGATCCAGGCCGTCGATGTCGGCGAAGAGATCTTCGATGCGGGCGAAGGTGGTGCGGAACTCGGCGACCAGTTCGGTCAGGTCGGTGACGAACCCACCCCCACGGCCTGTCGTGTCGTCGGCGGTCGGGTCCTGCACTGCGCGTTGGACTTCCTCGGCCAGGCCGATGTAGTCCACGACCACCCCGGAAGTTTTCACGAACCCGGTGGGGGAGATCCAGGTCCGGTTCGGACGGGTGATGGTCTGGAACAGGTTGTGGGCCTTGAGCGGCTTGTCCAGATACAACACTCCCTCGTTGGGGGCATCGAACCCGGTCAGCAGCTTGGCGGTCACCACCAGAAAACACAGCGGATCATCCGGGGTCAAAAACCGCCGCTTCTGCTCTTCTTCCTCGGCCTCGGACAGCTGATAGGCCCGCAGTGCGCGGTCCTCGTCCTTCGCATCCGAGACGGAAATGTTCACCTCGGCGCAGATCCGCTCGTGCGTGCCGACCTCGGCGAGGACCTGCGTGACCTCGAATCCGGCCAACAGTTCGTTGAGCTTGTCCGTATAAGCGACGGCAAGTTCCCGGTTGTAGGCCACGACCTGCGCTTTGAGACCGTTGCGGTAGGCACCGGCCAGATAGTGGTCCACGATGTCCTGACACACCGCCTCGATGCGCTCAGGGTTGGCGAACACCGATGTCAACCGCCCGAACTTGCGCGAGAGGATCTCCCGATCCGGGTCGTCGAGATCGAAGTCCTCAGCGAACTGATCGAACTCCGCCTGCAATGCGGCATCGTCGAGCTCGAACGCCACCGGATGCGGATCGAGCAGCACCGGCACCGTCGCCTCGTCCCGCAACGACCGCGACACCGAATACCGGTGCAGCACCCTCCCCGGATCGCGTTCGTCCCCGAACAGCGCAAAGGTGTCGGTGGCAAGGGTGCGCACCGGGGTGCCGGTCATCCCGAAGAACCGCGCATTCGGCACCGCGGCGCGCATCTGCCCGGCCAGCGACTCCGACCGCGCCGACTGGGTGCGGTGGGCCTCGTCGACCAGCACGATGATGTTCGCGCGCGTGGACAGATTCGTGCCGGCGTCGGCGAACTTGTGCACGGTCGTCGAGATCACCCCCCGCACGTCCTCGGCGAGCAGCGCGCGCAGTTCGGCGCTGGTGGCGGGCTGGTGGAAGTAGGCATCGCCCATCGCGGAGGTGAACACCCCCGAGGTCTGCCGCACCAGCTGGGTACGGTCCGACAACAAGATGATCGTCGGCGACTCGGTCCGCGTATCGGCCAGCAACAACGAGGCGGCGAACACCATCAGCAGCGTCTTCCCCGACCCCTGGTGGTGCCAGATCAACCCCCGTCTCCCGCCGTCGACGATCCGCTCGTGGATCAGCCGCGCGGCTTCCATCTGCGGATAGCGGGGCAGATACTTCTTGTCCGCACCCCCACCGGAGGTATCGAACAGCACGAAGTCGGCGAGCATGCCCAACACCGCGGCCGGATCGAGCAGTAACTCGACCGAGCGCTGCACGTCGGCTTGGCCGGCCAGGTCCTCATCGTCGGCGGTGGAGCGGAACGGCTGCCACAGGTTCGTCGGCGCCCCTGCGGCCCCGAACCGCAGTTTGAGTCCGTCGGAGGCGACCGAGAAGACATTGGCGGTGAAAAACCACGGGTACTCGGCGGCGTAGACGTCGTTGATCTCCCGCGCCGCATCGGCCCACCCGGACTTCGCGGTCGGGGATTTCACCTCGACCACCACCACGGGCAGCCCGTTGACCCAGTAGACGAGATCGAACCGCCGCGAGGTCTTGCCCGGCACGGTGATCGGGACCTCGTCGGACACAATCAGCGTGTTCGCCGCCGGCTGTTCGAAGTCGACGAGTTTCAATGCGTGCCAGACGCCGTCGGCGTCCCGGAACTCCTTGCGGCCGCGCAGCAGGTGCAGGACCTGTTCATTGGCGCGCACCAGCCCACCCTCGACCGCGTTGACGGTCGCGACGATCTCGTCGACGACCGCGTCGACCTCGAACCCGGCGATCACCGCCGGGTTGAGCCGAACCAGGGCATCGCGCAGGTGACCAGTGAGCACGGTCTGAGTGGTCTCACGTGGCAGTGACCTGCCGGCGGTGTAGGTCCAGCCCATCGGGATGGACCATTGGATCATCAGGTTCTGGAACTCGCGTTCGCGGATGCCTGTGGCCACGGTTCAGACCTCCAACAGCTCGGCGGATTCGATGTCGATGGTCCGGTCCAACAATCCCGACAGCAGCCCTGCACGAGCATGCTGAAGCCTGGTGGCCTCGGCACGGATCACGACAATCTGCTCCTCGATTGCCTCAAGTGCTTCCGCTATCTGCTCCTGATCGGGTCGGGACGGGACTGGAAGCGCCACCGACAGGAGTTGGTCGGGGTTGAGGCGCTTACGGCGCTGCACGGTGCCGACCACCCGACTCTGCATCTCCGCCCACAGTCGGGGAGTTCGGCATACGTGCTTCATCCACCCCGGAGCGATGTCAGGGGTGAGAGTGAAGGTCGGAAACTCGTTGCTTGCTACGAAGCCGTCGAACTCGGCAGGAACCACGGTGATCGGGCCCTCCCACGCAGTGAGCTTCCGCATCACCACCTGGTTCTCCCGAAGCACGTTCATCGCGGTGTACTCGGTATCTGCCCCGTCGAACGCATCCTTATCCACCAAGCCCTTGCCGGCATTGAGCACTCCAGCGAGGTGGTAGGTTGCTCCTGCTTTCATCGGGACCCGGGCTATGTCGAGGTGCATCACGTCTCCGAGCAACCTGGTCTCTGCCTCATCACCTTCAGCGGTGTACCAGAGCAGTGACGTTGCCGCCCTATAAACATCCTTCAGCGCTCCTGCCTCCATGTTGAGCGCATTGATCTGGTCGTCGACTACACCGACAATTTCGACGATCCGTTCCTGAACTTGCAGAGGCGGCAGTTCCAACGCGATTTGCCGCAGGTGCGACTGATTGACGGAGGGGACCGCACCGGGCTGAGCAAAGGCACCGAGGCGGACCGTCAGCATGAAGTTGTACAAGTACTCCGGGAGAACACCAGGTTTCGCGATGAGCCCCATGACGTTATTGTCGAATGCCGAGGGCTGGGCAAGAAGCCGGCGCTTCTCGGTCGCGAGTGCCGCTCCGACCTTTGCGAACACAACAGTCCCCGTCGGATGAACGCGCGCCTTGGTTTGGGCGAGGACCTCCTCTGTGACCCGGTTCACGGCTGTGGACAGCCACACTTCGTTTCCTTCAGTGTTCATGTCGGAGACTTTGAAGAATGGAATTCCTTCGGTGCCTCCTTGGTACTTCGGCGGGAATGCGCACCCCCCGGCGAAATCGGCCACATCGCCAAGTGTTGTCGCAGTCCACTTAGTCATCGAAGCCCTCGATCCCAGCGTCAGCGAGAACTGCAAGCATCCGCTGCTCGGTCTTCTGGCGCTCAGCGCGGGCGACGTTGTAGGCGTCGATGAGGGTGCCGAGATCTTCCTGTTCGACAGCAGCGAGCTTGATATAGCGGCCAATGTTCAGGTCGTACCCATTCGCCACGATCTCCGTGGAGGGCACAAATCGCGCCGCGAGTCCGCCCTCGCCGTCCGGATCCACCGGGTTGCCGTCGGAATCGAAACTCGAGTGGTAAGCAGTCACCACATCGGCGATGTCCGCCGCGGTCAGGACGTTGCGGTTCTTGGCCTTGACGAACCGTGTGGAGGCGTCGATGAAGAGCACGCCGTCCTTGCGTTCCTGGGCTTTGGTGCCGGGGGCGCGGAAGACGAGGATGCAGGTCGGGATCGAGGTCGAGTAGAAGAGGTTCGCGGGCAGGCCGATCACCGCTTCGAGCAGGTCGTCGTCCAGGACCCGCTGGCGGATGGCTGCTTCCTGGCCGCTGCGGAACAACACGCCGTGCGGCAGGACGACGCCGGCGCGGCCCTTCTTCGGATCCATCGACGCGATCATGTGCTGCACGAACGCCCAGTCCGCCGTCGACTGCGGCGCGACCCCGCCGATCGCGCGCGGGTCATTGGCCCAGGGTTTCCACTTCAGGGAGTACGGCGGGTTGGCGAGGATCACGTCGAACTGCGCGACGGACCCGTCGGGCTTCGTGAACCGAGGCTCCTTCAGGGTGTCGCCGACCTCGACCTGGAATTGGGTGAGGTTGTGCATGAACAGGTTCATGCGTGCCACGCCTGCGGTGTCCGCGACGGCTTCCTGCCCGTACAGGCTCAGTGTGTAGCCACGTCCGCCGCGGGCCTTGAGCAGGTTCGCCGAGGCGATGAGCATGCCCCCGGACCCGCACGTCGGGTCGTACACCGACTCGTGGCCCTGGGGGTCGAGGACCTCGACGATCAGCTCGACGACCTCGCGGGGGGTGAAGAACTGACCGGCGCGGGTACCAGACCCGTCCGAGAACCGTTTGAGCAGATACTCGTAGGCCCCGCCGAGCACGTCGTGGGACATGTTGCCTTCGTGCATCTTCGGGGTGCGGTCCATCGCCTGCATGACCGCCGCCAACACCTCACCGGAGAGCACTTCCTCGGAGGTCCACGTCATCGACCCGAACAGGCGGGAGAACTTGTCCGGATTCGCGGTCTCGATGGCCTGAAGCGATGCCCGCACCCGCTGGCCGAGGCCGGGCTGGGTGATGGTGGCCAGGATCGAAGCCCAGGAGGCGCGGCGCTCGTGGACGGTGCCGGGGTGGATCAGCGGGATCTCGAACGACTGGTAGTCGCGGTATTCGATCTCGCGGGCTTCCTCGGCGGACAGATCCTCGAGCAGTCCGTCGTTCTCGGCCAGGAACACCTCGTGCTGGTGCTCCCAGGTGTCGGACAGGTATTTCCAGAACATCAGCGGGAAGACGACCGAGGAGTACTGCGCTTCGGGCATCGCCACGCGTAGTTCGTCGGCGGCGTCCCAGAGCCGGTTCTCGATCTCCTGCTGGGTCACTGTCATCTGTCGAGGTGTCCTTGCTGGTGAGGGGACGACCCGAAGGCCGGGGTGGTTCGGTGCTCACCCTATTTCGGGTGCTCAGAGTAGAGGCAGGCAGGGACGTATTTAGGCCACGGCGATCGATCAGCGCTGCTGCCAGCAACGGAACATACTCGGCGGCGTACCGACCGGGAAGGACGGTTGATCCCGTCGGTGCCGAGCACGGCATCGCCGGTGCGTTCGGTTCTGTGCTCGGCGATGAGTTGGCCGCGCTCCTTGTGCCGGTGGGCGACCGTTGACCCGGGTGTCAGGTCGGACCAACGTGAGCGCGGGGCGGAGGAAGTATTTCCAACTGCGCCCACTGTCGGGACGGGGTAAGATGAGGGAAGATGGAGGAAGATATGAGACGGTCACTTGCAGCGCTCGCCGAGGAGATCGCCGTTGCGGCTCACCGCGGCCAGGTCGACAAGGCCGGCCAGCCCTACATCACCCACCCCGCCCGTGTCGCGGCTCGAGTGGCCGGCGACGAGAACGCCGTGGCGGCTGCCTGGCTGCACGATGTCGTCGAAGACACCCCGGTCACCCTCGCCGACCTCGAAGAATCGTTCCCCGCCGAGGTCACCACCGCAGTCGATGCGCTGACCCGCCGCCCCGGTGAAGCCCCGGCCGACTACTACGCCCGCGTGCGGACAGTGCCCCTGGCGTTGACGGTCAAACTCGCGGACCTGGCCGACAACAGTGACCCGCAGCGCCTGGCCCGGCTCGACGCCGCCACCCGAGAGCGCCTGATCGCCAAGTACGCCCGCGCGCGGGCCGAGCTGACCGCCGGTGTGTAGGGCCGAGGACGACGGCGGCCGCAGATGCACCGATCACCGACAACGCAGAGCGACGTCGATCGAGGCACTGCGGCCCGACCCGGCACCGGACCGGCCCGACGTCGAATGGGCCACCGACCCGGCCAGCACCCCGCGCCGGCTCTATGCCGACTATCCGGCCGAGGTCGCAGCCCTGGTCGTCGGCACGATGACTGCCGTGAAGCAGCAGGAGGCCGCGATGACCGCTGATGTGCTCGCCATACTGCCCGAGGGTGCCCGCATGCACGGACTCGAGTTCCGGATGAAAAGCCCGGCCTCGCTGGCCCGCAAACTCGCCGACCGCGTCAAAGCCGCACCGTTCGCCGAGCCGGAACGGATCGTCGAGAAGATCACCGACGTCGTCCGCTACACCGCGATCTCGCGTCCCGAGCAGGTCGTCGTCACCGCCACTGCGTTGGTTGCACGATTGTCCGACCGTGGTTGGACGATCGTCGAGGCCGAACAATCCTATCTCGACGGCAACCAGTACAAGGGCCTGCACATGCTCGCCCGCCACCCGGACGGCCGTATCGCCGAGTTCCAGTTCCACACCGACGTCTCACAGCAGGTCAAGGACGACACCCACGCCGACTACGAACGCGCCCGCGACACCAGCGTTCCCGCCACCGAGCGGGCCGCGCTGATCGAAAAGATGACCGCCCGCTGGGCCCAGGTCCCCACCCCACCCGGACTCACGCAGCTGTCCGAGCTCGGCGGTTGCCCGGTCACCCCGAAGAACTACGCACCACGGAAGATGAATCTCGGAAGGGACACGTGATGAGCCTCTACACCGTCAGTTACCTCGGTCAGGATCAGTGGCTCGCCTACGAGGACACTCAGGCCGCCCGGATCTACGCCTATGTCCCGAACCTGGGCAGGTTCGTGCTGCACCGCCAGCTCGGCCAGGACTTCTACTGGGACAACGAACTCGACTGGACCCCGGTCGACGTCGCGGCCGGCCACGCGCTGGTTGAGGCCGGGCAGCTCGGCAAGCTCGACGGCCGCCGGCACAGCGATCTGCTCGACGAACTGACCGCCGAACCCGACCACAAGACGCTGGCCGAGGTGTTCGGTGCCCAGCCGGTGCCTGAGCGGACACCGACGGCACAGGAGTTCGCTGCGGCGAAGGTCAGTGCCCTGACTCGAACCGCGCCGGGGACATGGGTGACCTACAAGGTCTATGCCCGCGACAAGCGCCGGTTGGCGAGCGTCGCCGCCCGGGATCTGCGTACCGGCAAAATCGCCGCGGTCCGCAAATCTGGTTTGCGCATCGACTCTCGGATCACCGCTACCGCTGATGGTCGACTCGCGGTGGAGATCGCCCGTACCGCATGAAGCGGCAGTGAACAGGACAAGCGATATGTCTTTTTCCCGAGCGATATGTGCCCGCCCAATTCTGGCCAGAAGAGAACGCAAGGCGCTTTACCCATTCGCGGTGCCGCCGCACTGTAGCGCCCTAGCATCGGGCTATTTGTCGGTTTTCTCGCTTATGGTTGCAACTATGGACCTCTATGGGTCCAACGCTAGTCGTGGGATCGGCCCTAAAGCGTGCCAGGGAGGACGAGCATCCGTATGCCTCGATTGACGTTATTGAGTGTCCGTTCCTGGGCAGAGTGCTTACGGGGCGCCGACGCTCGGCCGAAGGTTCAGGACTTGTTGCTCGCCTGCGAGGAATGCAGATGCTCATTGGCGAGTAGCGCCGCGGCTGGAATGCTCGGAGGCGGGTTGTGACGGAGCAAACTCTCGCACTCTGGTCGGACGATCCCGCGCGAGTGGACCTATTGTCGTTCGACGCGGTGGCAGAGACGGTCGTTGACGCCCTTCTCGATGAAGCCCTCGACCCCATCGCCCTCGGTTTGTCGGGTAGTTGGGGAAGCGGTAAAACGACGGTGCTCAACTTGGTAGCCCAGGAGCTTGACCAGCGTGGAACTCCCGACCACAAGGTTCTGGTTGTCCAGACCCATCCCTGGCGTTATGACCCCGCCACAGGAGCCAAGGAGAGCCTCATTGCCGAAGTTCTCGCCGCGCTCGACGATGAGATCGACAACTCGGAGACCAAGACTGGCAAGGCCAAGAGGCTGCTCAAGCGCCTAGGGAAACGGATCGACTGGGCCAAGGCAATCAAGCTGGCCGCAACCTCTTCACTGACGTTGCAGATCCCTGACTACGCCGCGCTCGTTGAGTTGGTCAAGCCGAAGGAAGACGATGACGACGATGTTCGAGGACTCGAGGCGTTCCGGAAAGAGTTCGCCGAACTCATACAGTCCGAGGACTTGAAGCACATCCGAGCTGTCGCAGTGTTGGTTGATGACCTTGATCGTTGTCTGCCGGAAACTGTTGTCGAGAGCCTCGAGGCCATTCGACTGTTCCTGGCCGTGCCCAAGATGTCATTCGTCATCGCCGCTGACGAGGATCGAGTCGCTGATGCCATCAGAACTCGATTCATGGCCACTGGCCGGCCGGAAGAAAGCGACGTTGACCAGCAGGACCCGGCCACGCTGTACTTGCACAAGATCGTGCAAACAACCATTCCGTTGCCAGCCCTCAGCCACTTCGACACGCAGGCCTACCTGCTGCTGCTTCAACTGCAGAGTTCCGCAGAACCAGCACAACTCACCGAACTCATCGACCGGTGTGCACGGGTCCGCCGAAGCGGAGGCACGATCGACGACATCGGAACGATCGACAATCTTGCTTGGGAGGACGAACTTGCCTTTGCAACTCGTCTGACCCCGCTGCTCTACGAAAAGCTCCACGGCAACCCTCGCTATATCAAGCGGTTTCTCAACGACCTGCGGGTCCGTCAGTCTGTGGCTTCACGTCGAGGTATCACCTTGAAACCAAGTGTCGTGGCCAAGCTCATGACTCTCGAAGCTTTGATGAAGCCGGAGTTCAAACTGCTTCTGAGCTGGTTCGCAAAGGGCCAGATGCGAGACCAGTTGGCCCGACTCGAGGACGAGGCGGGACGGCCTGCCTCACCTGATACGACGCCTGAGCCGGATCCCCCTTCGGATGCCGACAGCGATGGTGACGGCGACCCCCAGGACCGGCCTCAACGTCGTGAGCCGGATAGGGCTGAGCCATCCGCGCCGGCAAACCCATCGGGGCAGTTCTCGCAGGCAATGGTGCGCTGGGCGAAGCTGGCGCCGCCACTGAGAGGAGAGGACCTGTCGCCGTATGTGACGCTGGCCGCCAGCTTCGCCGGCGTGCCACTGATCGACGATAGTTTGCCGGAGCGGCTACGTGATATCGCGGTCAACCTGCTTTCGGATTCCGCACGCGAACAAAAGTCGGTGACGGAGGCGGAGCTGGCCAACCTCAAGGCAGGGGACGCTGCTGACCTGCTGCGTCACATCGGACGGACGCTGCGTGATCAGCCAGCCCGGCAGAAGGCAGGAGTCAACGCCATCTTTCGGCTCGTGCGGTGCCAGCCTAGTGCCACGACCGCCGCGCGTGATGCTCTGATGATGTTGCCGCCGAGCGAGATTACGGTTGTCACACCGCTGCAGTTCAAGCCCGCCGATCCGCCGGAGATCCGTAGCGTTCTCAGCACCTGGAAGGAGCGGCTCTCCGACGGGCCGGTCAGGCGAGCCGTCGAGAACGCGCTGAATCCTCGAAGTAGCGTCTGATGGGTACCAGCGGCGCCTACTCGGGAAGCGGCGGCACGGACGGCAAAGCTATCCGCGAGACTATCGGCCAGTACCTGGATCGGATTGCCGAGGCGGATGGTGACGGTGAAGCGGAGCGCGACAGACCGTCCCTTGATCCCAACGAACTTCGCCGTGTCATCAATCTCCTCCGTCCCCGCTCGCCAGGGGGCGGTGGTGACGGACCTGGCGGTGGGGGTGCCGGTGGCGGGGGAGCCGGCGGAGGAAGGACGGGCGGCGGGCCTCGACGATCTGCGGCCACTTCCGCCCGTACCGCCGGGCGGGCCGCCGCCGCTGCATACGCCTATCGCACAGGGGATGCCGCAACTCTCGAACGCCTCGGACTCGACTACAACGAGCTGCGCACCCTCGGTGACGAATTCGAGGTGCTGCGTCGCATCGTGGACATGGCTTGTGCAGCTCCGGACAGCACGATCGAAGACCACGAGCAACGCCGGGTTGCGGCCGAGGTCGCCGAATGGGTGCTGGACCAGGAAAACAACGGCATCCCACCCTCTCCCGAACAGATCGTGCGTCAGACAATCGCGACGATCATCGCCGGGACGCTGCTCGTCGAATCCGGGGACCTGGTGAACAACTCCGGTCATGCCGCTGTCACCGAGAACGACATCCGCGACGCCGCGGAAGTGATTGCCGATCAGGCGACCCTATCGATCGACGGGGCTACAGAGGACGAGATCAGCCGCGCTGTCGAAGCAGGCCTCGAAACTCTCCGCCACATCGTCGGAGGGGCCAGCTGATGCCGCGCTTTGCTCTTCGGCTTGCTGCTCCCGACACCATCTCGGCGGAGGAAGCGGCGACATCGTTCTATTGGCTGACCGACCAGCGGTCGTCATTCACGACCGGCACCGGCCCCAGTCTCGACGCACTCGGCGACGTGCCGCCACTCAATCTCGACTTCGTTCGGATTGCGCTCACGGTATTCGCAGCTGACCGGTCAGTACCGCGTAAGCGCGGTGGCTCCAACTGGAACCAGCGCGAGTTCGAACTGGAAATCCCCGTCTCGGATGCCTCGGCTTGGAATGCGGTGGCAGGCGAGCTGGCACGCGTCATCGGATTCCTGAGCGGTGACCAATGGACACTCACATTCACCAAAGCGCAAATCCTGACCACGATGATGCGCCTACCGGAGTTGACGACCCCGCCCAAACGTGTCGTATTGCTCAGTGGCGGAGCAGATTCCGCCGTAGGCGGCCTGTACTCGCGATCGCTTCTCGATACAGGCGAGCGGCACATTCTACTCTCGCACTTCAACAACAGCATGCTGCGTCCGATCCAAGAACGCGTCGCGGCCGACATCGAACGCCTTGTGCCAGGTCCCACCCAGCAGCATCTCATCGTTCATCTCGGCCGCCGCGAGACGCGCATCGACGGTAGTTCGTATCCGACCGAACCGACGAGCCGCTCTCGGTCACTGCTGTTCCTGGCGCTCGGCCTTGCCAGGGCTTCGATCGACAATGTACCGCTGTGGATACCGGAGAACGGCTTTGCTTCGATCAACCCTCCACTCGGCCCTGAGCGTCTGGGAAGCCTGTCCACCCGCACCACGCACCCGGCATTTCTGGGCGACTTATCCGACGTATTGACGAAAGTCGGTGCCCACGCAGCGATCGAGAACCCGTTCAGGTCAGCGACCAAGGGGGAAATGTTCGAAAAGGTCCTCGACCTCGTCGGTGCACGTGAAGCGTCCACGTTCCTCAGTGCCACGCATTCGTGCGCGCTGACTGGCCAGCGTGCCCATCACATCTCCACCAAGGTCCCGTGCGGCGTCTGCTTCGGGTGCGTCCTGCGGCGGGCCTCGTTTGTCGCATCTGGCGTTACCGACGCAACCACCTACATCGCGCCGAGCACCGACCCTGCAGTCCAGAAGTGGCTCGACAGCAAGTCGGTCGAACAGCCGATTCGCAACTTCCTGAGACGAGAGATCAAGGCGCGGGACGTTGCTACGTTGAGCCTGCCGCAGACCTACCGGGTCCGGGACGCGCTCGATCTCTGCCGCCGCGGCATGGAAGAACTTCGGAGACTCTACCCGTGAACAGACTCCCACCTATCGACCTCCACGCCCATATCGAGGCGGATATCTCGGCAGGTGACCTGGCAGACTTGCAGGCCGTTGTTTTCGCTGCCACACGTTCCCTCGATGAAGCCGAGCGTGCACTGCGGCGCAGTGATACATCAACGATCTGGGGTGTCGGATGTCATCCAGGACTTGTCAGGGCACAGAAAGGATTTGGGTCCGAGCGTTTCGCCGCGCTCGTCGCCCGCACCGCTTACGTCAGTGAGGTGGGACTGGACGGCAAGTCCCGGGTTCCTATGCAGACCCAGCGGACCACCTTTGGTGCCGCCCTGAAGGTGCTGCAGGAAACTCCTCGGATCACCAGTATCCATAGCTTCGCTGCCGTAGAAGACGTCCTCAACCTCCTTACGGAGCAGCCTATTCACGGCGCGGTGCTGCACTGGTGGCTAGGTAACGAGGCACAGACGCAACGGGCAATCCGTCTCGGCAGTTTCTTCTCGGTCAATGCTGCGATGCTGCGGCAGCCCGACCTGGTCTCCCGATTGCCACTCGGTCGGCTCTTGCCTGAGACCGACCACCCCTTCGGCGACCGATCCGGCGGCAGTGCTCGACAACCAGGAAAGGTTGACGATGTCGAGCGGACCCTCGCCCGAATCCACCAGTTGACGCCGGCGGAGATCCGGCGGATCACCTGGCGAAACCTATCCGAACTCGTCCGGGACACGCGCTGCGGCATGCTGCTACCGCGGCAGGTACGCCTAACTCTCGCAGCTTCCTGAGAGAGTGGGAATGGGCTCCCGATGCGACCGATATCCCGCCGAGAAGCGCGTGTGGATCCCCGACGAACTTTATAGCTCCTACCGCTAGCCTGCTCGTCGGCGGTGAGGACTCAGATCAATGGTCCCCTTGTCCGGAAAGGGGATCCAATTTCATCCAGGTGTCGTATCGCGGACCATCTGATGCCGGTGGACTCACAGGCTTTTGTATCCTTACACTCACCGGCACTGGAAAATCGACCCCCATCAAGATCGCCTCACCGGGGACGAGGCCAGGCAGGAGCCGGGTTGCAGAGTGATCGAGTTCGGCGGCAGCTTGCTCAACTCGCTGCCGATCCCGGCCGTCGGCAAGCCGGTGAACGATGGTCATGCCGACCTGACTGAGGACGCCCGCCGGGAGGTCGCCCGGTCGCTGGGTCGCCACGCACACGGTGAGTCCGTACTTGCGTCCTTCCTTCGCTATTGCGTCGAATGCGTTGAGATGAGTGCTCGCGAACTCATCGCCTACGGTCACGTCAAAGAACTGATGAGCTTCGTCGATTGCCACCACAGCGGGTGCTTCTCGGTACGCACCGCCTCGTGCCCATGCAAGGAGCCTCTGGCCGAGAATGTTAACGACAATCTCACGAAGATGGTTGGCGAAAGTTAGGTTCCTCAACGAAACTCGGAGGATGTGCTGTGACGGTGAATTCATCCATGCGCGCATCTGATCGATGACGCTTCCGACTCCAGTCGGCGGGTCGATGACACCCATGATTTCGGGTATCTGGTGCAGGTCGTTGATTCGGCTGATGAGCGAAGAAACGTAGCCGAGGTCATTGTTGTTTGGCCCGCCGAATTGAGCCGCGGCAGCGTTCTGCCCGGTCGGCCAGATGCACTCGTTCTGGACTTGAATTGCCAGGAGACGAAAGTCGAAAGGCGAATCCGCCGCTTCAACAGCGTCGATATAACGAACCACCGCGGATTGGTAATTCGCGATCGATCCATGTGCCTTCACGATTTGACCGTCGCTCCTCACTATCCGCCGATGGCTGTCCGTTGCGTTCGTGTCGTGCGAGATTGCATGGGCGAGGCGCAACGAACGTACGGCTTCCCGAAGTTTCGGAAGCTGTGTTCCAGACGATGGGTTGAGGAACGCGTTCCGGTCTGACTCGCGCATCAGGTAATGAGGAATGCCGACAACCGTTGTGCCGTCCGGCTCTCCGTCCGATGAGCCAAATGCGATATGCCTAGCGCGGTCGCCGAGCGTGCGAAACTCACCGGTCGCGTCGATGAGAAGCATCTTGCCACGGAGTGCAGCCACGCTCTCGGCGAGGTGCGCAAGAGTCCAGCTCTTGCCGGAGCCTGTAGCACCGACAACGGCGAGGTGTCGGCCGAAGAGCCGCGAAAGGGGCACGATCACAGACACTGATTCGTCGATCGAGAGTCGCCCCAACTGAAGTGCTGGACTGTTTGTATCAGTGTGTGCACCGATGACGGAGAGAATCACCTCCGAACTTGCGGCATAGACGGCGTCGCCCACCTTTGGATACTTGGCGATTCCCCGCGTCGTTTTACCGCTGAGCTCGATCGTGGAGAGCAGCTGAATTCGTCCTTCGACCGGTACTCTCTTGTCGAGTCGCGTGACAACATCGTCGGCGTTGCTCAAGGGAGTGCCCACGCGGAGCAAACGGCCGAAGACGCCGACGCCGCCGGCATCGAGAACGACGAACTCTCCCACCTCGCCTCGGCCGAGATACTCTCCGAAGTGTGCGCGCGGTAGCTTGTTCGCTGCGGTGAACGTTACGTCCGCAAATGACCCCTCGACCTGATAGACGTGGCCGATGTGCCGCTCGGGACTAAATGGGTGCAGTTGCATTGCTTAATGCTTCCCCGAGGTGCGGGAAACACGCTCGGCGTGGGCGTCTCGTTCCTCGCGGGCGGGAACATCTGGCAGGTATTTCACCAGGTCGTCGAACGTGCCGTTGAGCAATGTGAGTCGTCGGTCGCCCCGCTCGATGAGATTTTCAATCCATGCAAGCGACTCGGAGCGTTCCGGGTCGCGTGCGCCGGGCGTGACCACTATGGCACGTAGTCCGATATTGCTGCGCAGTGCTGCCTCGATCGGTGCCACCAAGTGCTCATCGTTGAATCCGAAACCAACGACAATCAGTCCGACGTCAGGCTGACGGAGCGCAATCTGGAACCGCGACATGAACTCGAGGTATGGCTGTTGGTATGACAGTTGGTACTTGGCGGCCGAGGGATAAATGAGTACCGGGCTCGCGGGTTTGGTGTCGCCGGCGTGCTTGCGGACTGTGCCATGGGCAGCGTCCCAATCGACTGAGCCATGGAGCTTGAGCAAATGGAAGACGTTCGGCTCAAGAGCGAGCGGTTCATGGGGGCGTCGACGAACGAAATCGAGGTCGAATGACGCGCCGTCGAATTCCTGGCCGCCGTACCCGAAGCCGTCAACTACATTGAACCGAGTACGGCGCGCGGCGAATTCGATGGCCAGGTCGTAGTTTGTAGTGAAGATCTGAGTGCGCTGTAGCCGGGTAGAACGACGTCCTACCTTCCGGAGGAACAGTTCGTGTGTCTCTAGTCGCGAGTCGTGGTCGATGAAGTTGCAGCTCTCCCAAACGACGTCTTCAGCTTCCATAACGAATCGCGCAAGATCGGACTTAGCAGGGTCCAAAGCGAGACGCGCTTGGGCATCAGAGAGCACGTGCTCCAGATTCTCTTTCGCGACAAGGTCAGGGTTGAGCTCGCTCCTGACCGTGTCGAATGACGGTAACTTCACCACCAAAGACCAGAGATCCGACATGCGAGGGGCCGATTGCTTCGGGTTCTTCTCATTTTCGATCCCTAGGGAAGCACCCAGACCCGCCAGCACTATCAAGTTTTCGGCGTTCGTTATCAGGTTCAGTTCTTCACGAATCGCGGTTGCTGCCGTTTCCTGGGCAGCAACCGCTAAGTCGTCAGCAGGGTCGGCGCCGCCCAGTAGTTGCCATGCGTCGACGAACCCGCCTAGCACTTCCACGCTGCCGTCCATCAAGCCTCCTCCTCGGTGCTCTGTGGGCTGTGTCAAGGATTGTGGACAGGTCCTCGGTGATTTCGGGTGTGTCAGGCCGCCTCGGTTAGGTCCTCGGCGGCGGGATTGTGGGCGTCGGCCCATGCCTGGGCCGGGGTGCGGTAGCCCAGGCTGGAGTGCGGTCTTTGACGGTTGTAGAACACCTCGATGTACTCGGCGACGGCGAACCGTGCTCGGGCGCGGGTATGGAACACCTGCTGGTGGTACATCTCGTTTTTCAGGGTGGCGAAGAACGTCTCCGCCGCGGCGTTGTCCCAGCACACCCCGGTGCGGCCCATCGACTGCACGAACCCGTGCTGGGTGCAGTAGGTGACGAATTCGTCGGAGGTGTACTGAGACCCGTGGTCGGAGTGAAATATTGCCCCTTCGGCGGCTTGGCCCTGCGTACGGGCCATTTCCAGGGCGTCGACGACCAGGCTGGCGCGCATGTGCTCAGCGGTCTGCCATCCGATCACCTTGCGCGTGGCCAGGTCGATCACGGTGGCCAGGTACAGCCACCCCTGGCCGGTGCGTAGGTAGGTGATGTCGCCGACCAGTGCGGTGCCGGGGCGGTGACTGCTCGGGGCGAAGTCGCGGCCCAGCTTGTCGGCGAAGACTTGGGCTTTCTCGTCCGGGACGGTGGTGCGTTTGTAGGCCTTGCGCTGGATCGCCGCCAGGCCGAGCTCGCGCATCAGGTCGGCCACGAGCCCCACCGAGGCCGGGTGCCCCTCGTCATTGAGAATGGCAGCGATGCGCCGGCACCCGGCAGTGCCGCGCTGCTTATGGAAAACGCGCTCGACCTCCATCTTCAGCGCTTCGCGGCGCGCCTGGGTGGCTGTAACCTGCCCGGCGCGGGCGCGCCACGCGTAGAACGACGAGCGGGCCACGCCGAGCTGGGCGCACATCCAGTCGATCGGAAAGTTCGCCTTCTCCGCCTCGATCAGGACTGACTTCTCGTTCAGTCCTGCTCCCGGGCGAAGAAGGCCGCGGCTTTTTTTAGGAACTCATTTTCCATCTTCAGCTTGCGGTTCTGCTCCTCGAGCTCGGCCAGCCTGCCGTGGTCGGCCGGACTCATCGACGTGTCCGGCTCCGGATTGGCCTGCCGGTGCTTCTGAACCCAGTTGCCCAGAGTGCCCGGGTTGATCGCCAACTCCCCGGCCACCTCGGCAATCGAGCGGTCACTCTGCAGGACCAGCTGCACCGCCTCGGTCTTGAACTGCGGACTGAACTTCCGCCTCGAACTCGCTGCCATGATCTCGATCCTCTCGCCTCAAGAGGTTGTCCAAGATCTTTGATACACCCCACTGAGTATGGCAGCGTGGCAGTCCGCGTTCGAATGAACCCTTAGGCGAGTAGCGGTTCTATGCGCTGAGCTTGCGTGAGGGGCAGGTGGAGGCGTTGTTGACGACGGCGCGTCTGGGTGGTGCGGTCGTGGTGGACGAGGCGGAGGTGGGCGCGTGATGCGTTCGGTGGTGATCGAGTGGACTGAAGTGTCGTCGCACCGTGCAGTGGTGAATGTGCCCGGCGATTTCGATCCGGAGGTCGTGGATCTGGGTGATGCGCTGGGTTCGCTCGAGGATGACGGTTTTCTGGGGGTGGTGCGGGAGGGGATTGTGGTGCGGTTTCTGGATGCGCCTGATCCGGCGGCTGAGGAGTTGTTCGGTTGTTGATGGGGTGGGGGGCCGGGTCGTGTGTGGCGGTCCGGCCTTCTGCCGTGTTGGCGGTGGTGGTGTCGTGGTCTGGGTGCGTCCCTCGGCGTGTGTGCCTGGTGGTGGGTGTGGGGGTTGTTGTGTGCTGTGAGCTGGGGTGATGGCATGTCCCGGTGTGGGGCCGGCGGTGGTGCCGGCGGGTGGGGGTGGGGTCGGTGTGGGGTGGTGGGGTGCTGTTTTCGGCGTGTTTTTGAAATGTGTTGTGGCGCAATGTTTGTTGTGAATCATGTTGGTGTGCAAAGTTTCACTGTTGTAATGCGCATGGCGGTTCTGTGGTATCTGGTTATGTCCTTGCTGGATAACGGAATTGGTGTTTGGTGTCGTTTCGTGTCGTCTGGTGACGACTTCGGGTGTGGGGTATGATGGGAGCATGATGTCGGGACGGGGAGTCAGCAGCGCGGCGGTGGTGTGCGCGGCGCGCGCAGCGCGTCCCGGTCTGTCGATGCTCTCCGGTGTGGGATGTGAGGTGACGATGAAAAACGTTGGTGAGCAGGAAATCTCGCTATTGAGCGGAGCGCAGCGACGCGGGCGACGGCAACGTGACTGGACCACCGCCGAGCCGCGCAGCGGCTCCCGAGCGGGGAGCGCAGCGACCCGCCCGTTCCCCGGCGCGGAGCGCCGGGGAGAGCG
>NZ_CP126457.1:0-201358 GCF_030916465.1 Rhodococcus sp. AH-ZY2 | reverse complement strand
GGACCAGGGCGTCGGCGGCGACGAAGGTGTACGGCCCCTGATCGAGGGGTCGGTTCCGGAAGGCCTCGACCTGGGCGTCGAGATCTTTCGCCATCACGCTGACCTGGGACTTCGACAACGAAGTGATCCCGAGGGTATCGACGAGTTTTTCCATCCGGCGGGTCGAGACGCCGAGCAGGTAGCAGGTCGCAACAACCGAGGTCAGGGCACGTTCGGCCCGCTTGCGCCGCTCGAGCAGCCAGTCCGGGAAGTACGAACCTTGCCGCAGCTTGGGGATGGCCACGTCGAGGGTGCCGACGCGGGTATCGAAGTCCCGATGCCGGTAGCCGTTGCGGCTGTTGGTGCGTTCGTCGGAGCGTTGGCCGTAGCCCGCGCCGCACAGGGCGTCGGCCTCGGCGCCCATCAGGGCGTGGACGAACATCGTCAGCAGCTCGCGCAGCAGGTCGGGGCTGGCGCCGGTGAGTCGGTCTTCGACAAGCTGGCGGAGGTCGATATCGTGGGCAGTGGTCATCGCGTGCTCTTTCGTCGAGTCGAGTTGGTAGCTCTCTCGAAGAATCACGCGATGACCGTCTTTCGTCCGGTTACGACACGCCGGTCATCGGGATCCGATCCGGCTCGTACACCATCCTGATGGACGCAACCTGCCCACCTCGCGCCGCCGGGTCGCCACCGGCCTCGGCTCCGCAGCGGGGGATGCGGGCAGGACGGCATGGTGCGGTCGCCCTCGCGCGTCCCACAGCCAGCCACCACGGCTGCGACCCGAGGCCCGACCACCGAGCCTCGAAATCCCACGCCACCAGATGATCCCGCTCGACCCCGATTCGAACCCGCTCTGCCGGCCCGGCGCCGGCCGGCACCAGCCCGGAAAGCTCCGCTGCCCGGCGATGCGACGGGTGCGAGCGCCCCGACCGAACCGGCTCGTCGGCCGCCGCCGGCAGCCACTACCCACGGCACCCCTCGCTCCACACCGCTCTCGGCCATGGGCACCGTCTCGACCCCCGCCGGCACAGCAGCCCTCCTCTGCATGTCCCGGCACCGAGGCATCATCTCCGCCACCTCCGTGAGAAACGTGCCAAACCGGCGCCGGTCCGGTAAGAAACGCGCTGGCCCTGGCGAGAACCGACTGGGGTTTCTCATCCGAAGTGGCGGAGCTCGTTGGGTTGACCTGCGTTTCGCCACTTGTCCTGGATGCAACGTCGGTTGATTCTTCTCATCGGATTTGGCGGATTTCTGGTCGCCTTGCGGCCTGCCGTGGTGCCGGTAGCCGGACCCGGGGTGTCGTTACGCCTGGTCGTTGTGTGGGTGGTCGGGGGCTTCTCCGCCATATCTGACGAGTACTCCGCCCCCGCCCGCCATATATGTGAGAACCCGCCAGATCGGTTGAGAACCGACACCGACCGCCGGCTCCCCGACCCGGCATCGGGTCGGGCAACCCAATCGTTCGTACGTATTATGTTACGTACGAAACGATACGTGCGGGGTAGCATCGATCGGGGACTCAGGACGCGATCGGGAGGGCGGGCGATGACCGAGAGCGGTAGGGGAGGGCGGCGCCGGGAGTACGCCTCGGACGCGGACCGGGTCCGGGCCTGGCGGCAACGGCAGAAGGAGCAGGCCCGCGCGGAGCGACTCGAGGCGGCCACCCCGACCGATCCGGCCCAAGCCGTGACCACCCTGGCCGACGCGGTCCCGCGGCTGCGGCAGGAAACCCAAACCGCGCTCGCGCGCCTGACCGAGGTGGCTCAGTCGATCACCGCGGCCACCGCGCTGCTGGCCGATCCGGCCGCGCTCGATGCGCACCTGCGCCGGGTCCAGGCCGACGCCGACAAGGTCCGCGCCGACGCCGGCGCCGAGATCGCCCGGCTGCGTGAGCAACTCGACGCCGCCCTGGACGAACGCGCCGACGCTGATGCGGCCGCGGCCGCCGCGCTCGCGCAGGCCGACGACGCCGCCACGCAACTTGCCGCGGCCCGCCGCGAGCACCGGGACGAACTCGACCGCCTGCACGCCGACCACGCCGCAGCCCTGGACGCGTGGACGACCCGGGTCGAGGAGTCGGAGGCGGCGCACCGTCGGCGAACCGCCGACCTCGAGGCCCTCGTCGAACAGCAGCGCGACCAGCTCGCCCGGCTCCGGGCCGCCGCCGAGCAGGCCACCGCCACCGTCGGCCGGCTCGACGCCGACCTGGCCGCCGCCCGCGCCGACGCCGCCGCCGAGCGGGATCGCACCGAGGCCGTGCGTGCCGACCTGGCGGCCGCTCGCGCCGAGACCGCCGCGGCCCGCGCCCAGGTCGACGCCGCCCGCGAACGCGCCGACGAACTGCGCGCCGAACTGCGCGAGGTGCGCGCCGCGTCCGCGACATCGGGCTCGACCGAGGCGAGCTGACCCTTGCCGGGGTGGGCACTCGCGCCCGGCATCTGCGGTGTGGACGCAGAGCTCCTCAGGTCAGCGTATCGAATTCTGCAATATACGGAAATAGTTAATTCTCCGAATGGACCATCTTCTCATTGCACACCCAGGAAAGACCACATCGTCGACCAGCTCGGCGGTCCCGCGGCCTGTGCGTGAAGTCGCCACGATATTCCGGCGCCGGAGGTAGGACCCAGCGGTGTCCTCGGGGCCCGGATACCGGCGAATCGGCAGTCGTCGAGCCGGATTCGGAATCGAGCGGATCCTGGGGGAGCCCCTGGGGTCGGCCGGTGGAATGCTCGTCGCGTTTTCGTCGACGCCCATTGGAAGGGGCATCCCGTGGTGTCGCTACAGCAGACGCGCCCCCGCTCTGTTTCCTCGAGTGGGGGGCGCGTCGTTGTTGACGGACCTACTTCGAGCCGGCTACTTGGATCATGTTCAGCCGGAAGCTCGGCACGGTGGTCGAACCACCGAGCGTGGTGTCGTAGGTCAGCGGCTCGTCGACCTCGACCCACATGGTGATCAGGTCGTCTTCGACCACGTTCGCCACGAGGCCGCGGTCGCTGGCCTTGATCACCACGTTGTGGTCGTACTCGTACCACGATCCGAGCGGCTGCGAGTCCACGCTCGCTCGGAACTGGTTTGTGCCCGTTGCGGAATCGAACTGGCTGACGTAGCCGTAGAGCACGATCTTGCGGCCCTGCGCCGCCGCCGAATCCCGGGCGATCAACGCGAAGTCCCGGGTGTTCAACTGTTCGTACGCGGCTGGGTTCTTGCGCTCGGCCTCGGCCGCTGCGGCGGCCGCGGCTCTGCTCGCCGCCGCTGCCGCGGCCTGCTCCGAGGCTTGGATCTGCGCCGCCGAGCGGGTCGTCGACGTCGCCGTGGCCCTCGCCGACGTGGTCGAGGGGGCGGCCACGGTGGTCGAGCCGTCCTCGTCCGAGTTCGCTCCACCGACCGCCACGGCCACCACCAGGCCCACCACCCCGAGTACGGCGAGACCCGCCATGATCAGCTTGGAGTTCTTCGCCTGCTTCTCGGTCGGTTGCGGCCGGCGTGGGGGAGGTGGAGGGGTGGAGAACTTCGGTGCTGTCCGAGGGCTCCACCCGGTGCCGTCCCAGTAGCGCACCAGGCTGGGGTCCCCGGGATCGGGATACCAGCCGGCGGGTTGGTTCATGCTGTTGTCCGTTCTGCGAAAGTCGATCGACTCGGGTGTCGTGCGAACCGATCGGTCTGTTACAGGGTTACCGCTGGTCACAGCAACCGGGTGCCCTGTGCGGGGCTCGCCGACGAGCGCGTAATCGCTCCGGGCCGTGACCAGCTCTGCGTCGACTCTCGCCGCACCGGGGGCGCCGGGAGCCGCCACCAGCGCAGGAGTCGGTGCAGCGTCAGCCCTTCCCGACCTCGGCCACGGATCCGACCTTTGTTCGGGCGTATCGACCGTTGCGCCGGAGCATATCCGGGTGCGTGAGCGCCGGATGCGTCACCGCCGGCGCCGTCGCAGGCAGGTCCGGTCGCACATCGATGCTGCCGTGTCCTGGTGGGTCACAGGGCGTTGATCCAGGCCAGACGGTCGGTGGACAGGGAGAAGGTGTCTTCGAACAGCACCACGTAGGTGCCCGGGGCGGCGCCGGTGCGGTCGTCGAAGCAGACGCTGCCGGTGGCGCGCCCCCCGGGGGCGATCTGCCCGGAGTTGAGCATGGGCCGGTCGGGGCCGAAGGTGGCGTCGCGGATGGCGCCGCCGGCGTCCTGCAGGCTCCAATCGGTGTAGCCGTTGAAGTCGTTCTGGCTGGTGCCGACGTTGTCGATGGTGACCGCGCTGCACAGGTAGCTGCCGAGGACGGTGTCCACGGCCTCGAGCGGGCTCACGGTGTAGGCGAGCTCGTCGCGGGTGATGGTCGCCCCCGCCGCGGCGGCGGTGTCGTCGTCCAGCTTGCCGGGGAAGTCGGGGCCCCGATCCGCGTCCGCCGCGCCGGCGGCCGCAGCCTCCCCGCCTGCGGGGTCGGTGGTGACGGTGGTGTCGTTGCCCCCGGCCACGCTCGAGACCACCGCGACCCCGCAGGCCCCGAACAGCAGCACTGGCACCCCGATCACCAGCCACGGCCAGCGCCGGCGCTTTGTGCGTGGCGGCTGCTCGTGCGGGTTCGGATGCGGGCCGGGGTTCGGGTAGGCGCCGGGATCGGTCATCTCGCTTCTCCTTCAACGACAACGGGACACAGGGGGCGACGCAGCGAGGGGGATCGCTGGGCCGCCGGTGTGTCCAGCTCACCCGAAACCCCTGCCGGGGCGCCTCGTCCGATCGGCCGGACGGTCTCCTCCTTTCGGTCCGATCCGGGCGCGGGGTCCGGTCCGTTCGGCCGATCCCGCACCGGTGCGGTGGTTGCGTACCGTGCACGAGGTGATGGCCACCTCGACCCGGCACCTGCGCCGCCCCGTCTGGATCCGCCGGGCCTGGACCACCGGCGCGGTGACGCTGAGCGTGTTCTGCACCCTGGCCGCGTTCGTGCTGTCGCAGGATTCGGGCACCGTGCCGGCGTGGAACTACACGCTCGGGTTCGTGGTGAATCTGGTGGCGGCCGCGGCCCTGGTGTGGCGGCACGAGCACCCCTGGCCGGTGCTCGCCGTGGCGGTGGCCGGGCCGCTGGCGTGGTCCACCGATGCCACCGCCGCACTGATCGCGCTCTACGCGCTGGCCAAGGTCGAACGCAACCGTCCTCGCCTGGCCGCCGCGGTCGGCGCGGTGTACCTCGCGTGTGCGATCTCGCTGACCTACGACGCGCACCGCACCGCGACAACTCCGTGCTGAGCATGGAACAGAAGCCCGACCCGGGGCAGCCGAAACCGATGTGGGAGCTCGCGTGGTGGATCCCGTGGCTGGCGGCGGCGCTGCTGGTGGCGATTGTCGTCGCGCTCGCGCTGGTCAAACGCACCCGCACCCAGCTGGCCGCCGCCGAGCACGGCCGCGACCAGGCCACCGCACAGACCCGGGCACTGCACGACGAGATGATCCGCACCGAAGAACGCACCCGCATCGCCCGCGACATGCACGACACCCTCGCCGCCGGCCTGAGCCGGATCTCGCTGTTCGCCGGCGCGCTGCAGGTCGGCGGCGCCGACAACCCGGAGAAGATCGCCAACACCGCCTCGATGATCCGCAGCACCGCCCACGACGCGCTCGACGAGCTCAAGCACATCGTCGGGGTCCTGCGCGGGAGCGCCGGCGCCGCACGTCCGAGCGGGCATCAGGGCATCGACGCGGTCGCCGACCTGGTGCACTCGGCTAGAGCGGCCGGGCTGCACACCACCGTGTTCCTCGATCTGCGTCCCGGGGACGTGGGCACCGTCTCCGGGCACGTGACCTATCGGGTGGTGCAGGAGGCACTGACCAACGCCCAGAAGTACGCCCACGATCAGACGGTGCGGATCACCGTCACCGGTGCCGAGCACGACGGGCTTCGCATCGAGGTCCGCAACCGGCTCAGCACCCGACCGCCGGCCGTGCCGACCGGCTCCGGTGCCGGCCTGACCGGCCTGGCCGAGCAGGCCCACCAGATCGGCGGCACCCTTCATGCCGGGGTGGACGGCACCGATTTCGTGGTGTCCTGCTGGCTGCCCTGGTTCGCCTGACCGCCGGGGCACCGTGCGGCCCACCGTGTCCGCGGTGTCCGTGCCGCGGTCTACGCTGGGCCCGCCATGACTGCCGCCGCACCGATCACCGTCCTGGTCGTCGACGACGACCCCTTCGTCCGCCGCGGTGTGAGCGACATCTTCGCCGCCACCGACGACATCGCCGTCATCGCCGACGTCGACGACGGCGACCGAGTCCCGGGCGCAGTGCACCGGTACGCGCCGCAGGTGGTGCTGATGGATCTGAAGATGCGCCGGGTCGGCGGCCTCGACGCCACCCGTCAGCTGATGGGCCTGCCCCGGCCGCCGAAGGTGATCGCGATGACCGCGATGGACGTCGACGACCTGGTCGTCCAGGCCGTGGCAGCCGGGGCGCACAGTTTCTTGAGCAAGGACGAACCCCCGCACACCTTCCATCAGTCGGTGCGCGCCGTCGCCGCCGGCAACACCTTGTTCAGCGAAGAGTCACTGCGCCGGATCGTCGCCGCCCGCCCGGGCGCCACCCCGGTGCCGGACCCGGACACCCTAGGGGTGTTGTCCGAGCGGGAGCGTGACGTCCTGGAGGTGTTGGCCACCGGGGCGTCCAACGCCGACATCGCCGGCCGGCTGTTTCTCAGCGAAACCACCGTCAAGACCCACCTTTCGGCGGTGTTTCACAAGCTCGGCACCCGCAACCGCGTCGAGGCCGCCCTCGCCGCCTTCCGCGCCGGCCTGATCACCTGACCCCCGCAATCGGGCGCACCTACCGACCAGGGATCGTCGCTCGGCCGAGGCACCTCGGTCCGTAGGGGGCGGGGTCGTCCCGGTTTCGTTCGGCCCGGGTCATTGCGAGGGCGAGAGCGAGAACTCGAGGCCTCGGGCAGCGATCAAATCTCTACCGGAGTTGATCGGACGCCAGATCAAGGTGGTGTGCGTCGCGGGCACGTTGAGCGGGGTGGTCAGGTGATACGTCGAGTTGGGCATCAATTCGTCCGCGCTGTCGCCGCATCCCACCCAGCCTCCGGTGATCTTCGAGTTCACGGTGCCGTGTTCGTCGACGGCCATCCAGCTACTGGTGCCCATCGGATCCCACACCTGAGCAGGCAGATTCGGGCCGGTCACGATCGTGTGGCGCACGGCCACGACCTGACCGTCGCCATAGACATCGCAATTGGCCGGATTCACCTCGATGCCGGTCACGGTCACCGTCAGGTCACACACCTGCCCGACGCAACCACTCGTGAGCGGTTCGCCGACGGTGCCGACGGCGTTGCCCCGGGGGGTCAGATCCTCGGCAGCAGGCATCGCCTCGACCGTGGCACCGGAACCGGTGCCGGCGCTCCCGCCCGCCACCGGAGCCGTGACCGTCACGGTCGTCACCTGGTCCGATCCGCTGTCACTGCAACCAGCCAGCAAGCACGACACTGCTGCACCGACCAATACGATGCGACGACTCTTCATTACCGCCCTCTGCGATCTACTGTTGCGCCGATATGTCCACCCCGACCCTGATGAAGGTACTGGCTCGCACACCGGACAAAACACCCACCACCGGAAGTTCATCCGCACATGCCGGGCCGAAGGACGTGGACCCGGAGCACGGGCAAGCGCGGCGGTGCGGCGAACCCGCGGAACGGAAGAACCCACGCCACCAGTGCGCATCCCCGGAGCTCCCCACCAGCGAACGCTTCGGAGGGTTTCGTGCCCGCCGACAAGAGGGGAGGGGGCCTCTTCGTTGGTTCGGACGAATGGTTGTCGGCCCGGTGTGTCATCGTCTGTCGCATGCCGAACGGACGCAACGCCGACCCCGCGGTGGTCGCCGCGAAGATGGCCCGCATTCGTGAACCGCACGTCAAGCCGCTCAACGATCTGGCCGACCGGATCGCCGAGTCGATGAACCTGCCGCACGGGCATGTCCCCTACGTCGATCCCGACCAGGGCGGCATCGACGCGCGGGTGTTGGTGCTGCTCGACAATCCGTCCACCAAGGCCGAGGCGGGCACCGGCTCCGGGCTGTTGAGTCTGGACAACGACGATCGCACCGCCCGCAACTGCCGCGAGGCCTACGCCCGCCACGGTGTGCCGTGGTCGCAGGTCGTGCACTGGAACGTGGTGCCGTTCCCGGTGGCGGCGGTCAGAAACGGTGGTTCGACCGCCGCCGAACGCGCCCGGGCGGTGCGGTGGACCCGGCAGGTCGTCGAGCTGTGCCCGAACCTCGAGCAGGTGCTGCTGCTCGGCGCAGCGGCCCGCGACGGCTGGGCCCGCGCCGGCATCGGCCGCGACCTCTACGTCCTGCCCGGCAAGATCCCGCACTGCTCGGCCCGCGGATTGAACTCCCCCGGCGGCCGCGAACGCTTCGACGCGGCGATCGCGCAGATCGCCCGCTCCCTCACCTGGTGACGCCCCGCCCGACTACCGCACGCCACCCCCGACCTGCACGACCTGCACCACCCGAGGCACGTGCCCTGTCCGGCCCGAAACGAAAGACCACACCCGATGACCGACCTCAACGCCCTCGACCCGGCAGCCGCGATCACCGCACTGAGCACCGCCACCCACCGGCCCGACGAGCTGACCACACTGCCGAAAACATCCGGGCTGTATGCGTGGTGGGCCGCCCCGGCGGTGCTGCCACAGCTGCCCGGACCGGACCATCCCGACGGGGGGAATCTGCGGTTGCTGTATGTCGGGATCGCCTCGAACCTGCGACGCCGGATCATCGGCAACCATCTGCGACGCAGCGGCAGCTCCACACTGCGCCGCACCCTCGCCGGCCTGCTGCTCACCGAACAGCACTACCGCACCGAACGCACCGACCGGGTGGTGCTCATTCCCGAGGACGAGGCCAGGCTCACCGCCTGGATGCACACCCACCTGCGAATGTCGTGGTGCGAACACCCACACCCGGCCGCCGTCGAACCGGCCGTCATCGGGCAGTGGGCACCACCGGTGAACCTCGACCACACCTCCTCCGGCGCCGTCCGGGATCTGGTCCACGCCGCTCGCACCGCCTACAACACCAGTGCCTGAGCCACCCTGGCGGATGCCGATAGCGCGCTCGACCCCCATGTGCCACCCGGCGCGCACGAATCCAGGAGGGCACGGAGGCGACAAATCCGACGGTTGCGCCCAGTTACGCGACGCGCGTGATCATTTTTTTGAGTTCGAGTGCGCGCCGCAGTACCGCCCTGCCCACCGAATCCGGTTCTTCGAAACACCGAGCGAACGCACCTTCGTTCCAGTGGTCGGCGCGCGCCATGCGGGACAACGCGCGCGCACAGTCCTCGGCCGAAGCGGTGGCGGCATCATCGAGCTGCCACTCCTCGGGCTGGAAGTGCAGGATCAGCCCGGCCCGGCGAAGTAGCCAGCGCAGGTCCGTTCGACCCGGCGGCGTGGACCCGGAACGCCGGTAACGCCGGCGCTGTTGGACAGCGGCCATCCACGAGCCCCATCACCGCGGGGCGGGGCATCGCCGGCGTACGGAACGGGAACCGGCCGGCCGTCGGGCAGGTCCACACTCCACGTGTCGAACGGCAATAGGACGCCCGATCGGCTCCGAGCGGTGCAGAGCGCCGACGCGGTGCGCCGCTGACCCGGGCACAGGTTCAGGTTCTATGGTTCGGCGGCGTCCCCCAGTGCTGGAAACCTTGCGGCGAAGTCCGCGCGGTACCGCGCGCCGGTCGGATAGATCCGGGAGATCGTGCCGGCGAAAACGATCCCGCTGGCGCGGGCCTGGTAGTAGATCAGCTCGCCGAGCACGGTGTAATCACCGGCGCCGCGTACCCCGATCGGTACCTGCCACAGGAGTTGTCGCCGTCCGGCGTCGGGCGCTTCCGCACGCAGATGCGCCGGTGGGAGCGCCGCCGGGTCCGGCGCCGGTTCCGGGGCGAGCATCTGCCAGCGCCCCACCGCCGACAACGTCTCGGTGAGCGCGCTGCGCAGCGCGGCGACCGCGTCGGCCAGCTCGGCCTCGGAGCCGAAGAAGCGCACGATGAACTTGAGTCGGTCAGTGATCTCGAACGGCTGTGGCGGATCCGGCTCGGCATCCCACACGTTGCCGCGCTGCACCTCGGTGCCGCCGACCCGGCCCAGGTCGGTAGCACTGGTGTGCACCAGGCACAGCATCGGATGCCCGTACAACCCGGCCAGGCGGGCCTGGCGGGCGAAGCTGTCGAGGGTGAGCTGGGCGATGCGGCGGTCGAGCCGGAGCAGGGTGTCGAACCCGGTCACGGCCACCACGGTGCCGGTCGCCGCGGGGTCGGCGCCGAAGGTGTAGGCCGCGACGTCGCTGAGCGCGTCGTCGAAGGCGTCCGGGCCGCGGCCGTAACTCGGGTCGTACGACAGCACCTGTGCGAACGCGTCGTACATGTCCGCGGTCGAGGACCAGCGGTGGCCGTCGATCCGGTGAACCAGCTAGTCCAGATCGTTCAGGTGAGTGCAGGCACTGTCGAGATCGTGCTTCGCAGTATGACTTAGCGATACCAGCGTGGAAGTGGCCATGTAGGACCCGTGGATCCTCGAGTCCAGCGACTTCGGGGGCTTATGTCCTGCATGCACAAGCGATCGAGTTCGGAGTCGCTGAGTAGGGCAGCAGCTTCATCGTCAAGCTGTTGCTGACGTCGAGGAGGAACGGTAATGGCACAGGCGATTGCGTCACCGGGACGCTCGAATGTTCCTCGATCGGCCCCAGCTACCACTTCGATGTTGATGCTCTCGGTCTCGGAGCGATTCAAGCGGTAGGGGCCGCGGTGGGAAAGCCCAGGGCGCAACATCACCAGCACGTGGAACGGATCTACCGGGTAGAGCACTGCTGCACTTTCGGCTCCCAGGGAATGTTCTCTTCCGAAGGGCGGGCCGGCGACGAAGATCACCGGATCGTCACAGGTGATGATGGGTGAAGAAGTGCGGTAGACAGCCCATTCGCGCTGGTAGAGGCTATGAGCAACCGGCCATCGAACGTTCTCGAATAGGAGGTGTAGCGCTTCCTCTTTCGGGTCGGAGTGCTGCTTCTGCATAGCCTCATCCAGTTGCGCAGACGTCAACTGCGGATGTAGGCGCTTCATCACTCGACGTTTCTGCTGGGAAGGGGCCTGGATCAGAGCGAGGTAGCGATTGCGGTTGCTGACCGTGCGGGTCGCCTGTAACCCCAGAAAGACGGATAGATCGCGTTTCACTCCCTCGTCCGAGAACACTCCGGTCCAGTTGCCGAGGACATCGAGATGGCGGGTACAGGAGGTTTCGATGCGACCGAGGTGCGTTTCGACCCACTTCATCGGGAAGTCCATCGTGCTGCCGGTCCTCGGGAGGGTATAGAAGTTCGGTTTCTGTGCCACCTCCGCATAAGGCTGGGGGTTGTGCACGTGGCGTGTCTCCACCTCGGTTCGCTGGACCTTGCCGCTCATCGCCCAACGCTTCAGATGCATCTTCGGGACGAAGTGATGCTTCTTTGGAGAGTTCCCCGATTCTTCAGCTGTGGCCGACACCCTGCGCGATTCAACGATGAAGTCTTCGGACAACCATTCATGTTCGAAGTAGGTCTGAGCGCGCAGATCTATCGGATGCGGAAGCACTCCCGGAGTGTAGAAGACGGCTCCGACAACGACTTGCCATAAAGGCAAGCGCCCGTGCTGCATTCGCAAAGATCACCTGCAAATTGCTCATAGGCTGTCTACCTGCGCTACGTTCAAACCGAGACGAAGGATATGGTTCAGAAGTCATGGCCGGTGACTGACGTCAGGGTGGAGCAGCGTACGGGTGCCAGGAGACTGCTCCGAGTCCGAGACAAGAGCGACGCGCTTCTCCCTGCATCCGTGTTCGCGCATTTTCTGAACGATGTGAACGTCGTATATCTGGCCGCCTCCGAGATGCATCTCACGCGGGTTCCGCGTCGGCGTCTTGGTCCCTGGGAGCATGAGATGGACCGGTACAACGCCCTCGCCGACCCGGAACGATACTCGCTCCGTCGTGAGCCACTGCCACTCGTAGTACAGGACGTGCGCATAGGGTCGGTCTTGGTCGAACTAGCGGTAGAAGGTGCTCGAATCGGCACCGCGTTCGCAGTGGCGTGGAGTTCGCTCTGGACGGTGGGCAGGGCGCTACGAGCGGGCCCCGGCCATCTTGCCGAGTGGGCAAGCCTCAGTCCGACACTGCGGTCAAAGAGAATGCAAGCAAAGGCTGATGAAGCAGAGGCTGAAGTGCGACTCCGCGAGGCCGAAGTGCGACTCTGCGAGGCCGATGCGGCACTGGCCCGCATCAAAGCGGCAGCGCCAAACTTGACCGCAGGTGTAGTTGATGAATACGGCAACGAACTCAGGGGCGAGCCGCCCGCGCCGTCCTAGTTGCCCGCGCAGGTCATTACTGGACGGTTCCGGGCACCGTCGGAATGCCCCCGTAGTGGCCGGTGTCGACGATGCTGCGCCAGGACTCGATTCACTCACCGGCGAAGATCGTCAAGAGCACTGACTTCACCTCATTCCCAGGACGCCCCGGCCTTCCGGTTGGTTTGGGCACCTTGATCTTTGCGAGATCTGGTTGGTGGTCTTGGTCCACACGAACGGCTGAGCACGAGGATTCCACCCGTTGATGAAATCGAGGCATCAGGCATTGTCGACGACCCGAACAATTGGTGCGGAGGGTCGAGCTGACCCAGAGGGTAACCACCGTAAGCGTCGAGACGATGAAGTTAGTGGACTCGCTCAGGTGCCCACGGTATGATCGTAAAGATATTTCTCACCTGAACAGGTCCTGGTAGCTCATGTAAGTATTCCAAGGTCAGGCGACGCTGATCTCCCCTCATTCGAAACGTAAAACACCGACTCTGTTTGCCTGCAAGCCCGGATCGGGGTTAAGTGAAATAGAAGGGTGGAGCGAATGACAAGTGAATTCGAGCGTTCCGTTCGACAGAGTCTTGACTCTAGGGCCGCCCAGAAACGTGAAGTTAAAGAACGTCAAGCTGCTGAAATTTCGGCTTATCAACACGGAGTGGCTGAGCTTCAGCGCGCATTGAGAGAGCTTACGCAGTTCCTATCGTCACGTATTTCGCCTGAACGGTACTTCATAAGGAAGTCGGGTAGCTGGTACAAGCGGGGACTCTATTCTCCCCGCGGATACCTTCTTTCAAGGAGCAGCGCCAGCGGCCATGTATATGTGCTCACTGCTGACGGACGGATTTGGCGTACCTACGGCCGTTCTGATGATCCTGAATATGTCGTACTTAAGCCACAGCCAGGTCCGACTTGGAGTTATCTCACGAAAATCGGGAGCTGGGACTTCGATGTAGATCCCAACGGCACAGTCACGGCATCCTATTATCCTGGGAGGGACGAGTCTCGAACTGTAAAATCGATGCAGGACGCCCTCGCCGGAATGGCGGCCACCGCGATAGAAGAGCACAAAAATAGGGGCACTAAGCAGAAGGGGTTGTGATCGCTCCGCCAAATCGGTCCGAAGCTATTGCTCAAGTAACTCATTTCGTCAGTGCATGAAATCAGCTGTGCAGGCTTAGGAGCTGCTGTTCACGGCGCTGTAGTCAGAAGTCTCGACCTGGAGTCAATACCACGTGGCTTGTGTCGTTATGCCGATTGATCTGACTTTTGAGGCGGGAAAGTTGATGGTAGCGGGTCCGGTGTGACAGCTTGAGACGAATGAGAAGGCTTCAGCTCCTCTCGCTGGAAGGGTGCTGCGATGCGCGTTCTTGGAGATCCTCGACGTAGACCGTCCTGACTCTGTCTTTTGAGATTGTCAGTCAGTCGGATTCGATAAAGAGTCGCTCGCGGTCGTACTGGATGGGGCGTTCGATAGCCGCCCGCGCTGCGTTCTTCGACCCCGGACGTACGCCAAACGCGGCGTCAAGACCCCGGCGTTCGGCGGCGCGCTCGTTTCGTGCGATCGCATATCGCATGTAGGGACGACTGGTATCTTGTTTGACTACCGGCTGCCAGGCCGTGCTCAAGTTGCCGGGAGAGTTCGCGCGCCTCGGTAGCGATGTTTTCGACCGTCTTGTTTAGCGGCTTCCGGTTTTAGAGTGCATCGATCGCGTGGGTGAGGTTGCCGCAGTGCAGCAGTGACCGGATCCGGTAGTGGGTCAGGTTGCGGAATCCGAGGGCGTGCCGGCGCAGCGCTTCGAGTCGGCCGTTGATCGCCTCGGTGGGTCAGTTCGAGGCCCGGTAGTCGAAGTAGGCCAGCACATCGGCCCTGCGTCGGTGCAGCGTGCGTCCGAGTTGGGCGAGTTCGTCGAGACCCTCGGGAACACCGGAGCGGATCGTGTCGATCACCCGGGTCAGCCTCGTCTTGCCACGTCGCCGGTCGTGGTCGGCGTAGGCGTCGATGACATCTTGGTAGACCCGCCACGTGACCGCGAACGGCAGATGCCGATCCTCGGCGAACACCTTCTCGAGGCGGCGGCGTTGCCGGTCGCTGAGCAGCTCCTGCCGGGTGCGGGCGGTGCGGCGAACGCCGTAGAGCGGATCCCCCGTTCGGCCGCGGTGCCCACAGGTGAATCGTCCCTGGTTTCATGGCTCTTCGCAGTTAGCAGTGGCATTGACGCCGACTGGGTGTGCTCCGCCGGGAGCGGCGGGTGCAGGCCCACCGTACCCTGCGTCGCTGGTTGTCGGGGTTGCGGAATCCGAATGCGATCCGCCCGACGTGCTTGACGATTCGGTTGTAGCCCTCGCTGCGCGCGTTGGACAGGCCCGTCTGGATGGCCCGGACGATGGGGTCCTGCCAGGTCTCGACGGTGCGGGCCAGCGCGGTGACCTCGGGCACCGAGCAGGCCGCACAGAACTTGTAGAACCGATACAACGCGGCCCGGATCTCGTGCCGCAGCCCGCCGCGGGCGGTGCACGCGAGCAGGTCCCGCAGCAGCTCCTTGGCGATCCAGGCGGCGGCGATCTCCTCGCTGGGGTCGGCGGCGAGCAGCTTGGTGAACAGCTCGGTGCGCTGCTCGGCGGTGAGAGTCTCGGCGCCGCGCAGCAGCCGGCGACGGTTGATCCATTCGACATCGGACTTGCGGCCGCGCCGACCGCGGTGGGTCTGGGTGACCCGCCGGCGCACCGCATCGACGACTTCGTTGGCCTTCTTGACCAGGTGGAACCGGTCGACCACCAATTCGGCGTGCGGCAGCGCCTCACGTACCGCCTTGGCGTAGACCGACGACAGGTCGATAGTGATGTGGGTGATCTGCCGTCGCCACTGCTCGTCGCGTGCGTCGAGCCAGTCGATCACCGTCGCCGCGCTGCGGCCGTTGACCTGGGCGAGCAGGCCCTGATCGCCGCCGATGTCGACCAGGCCGGTGTCCCACCGGTCCACCCACCGCCGGGTTCCGGTGACCGGGTCGGTCTCCCACTTCGCCTTGCCGCGGCGGGTCTCGTCGATACCGAGGACGGTCACCGGCCCGGGCTCGTCGTCGAGGACGGTGTCGGCGACGGTGACGACCCGATCGTGGACGGTGTGCCAGCCGCACCGGTACTCGGCGGCGACGGCGGCCACCGAGCGGTCGTCGTCGAGGACGGCCGCGGCCATCATCGTCTTCGCCCGCGGGGTGACCCTGCTGCGGGGAGGGATGCCGGGCACGGACTCGGTGAACACCTTCCGATCGCATGAGGTGTTGGTGCACAACCACTTCCGCTTGTCCCATTCGAGTCGGGGGCGGTCGGGGCCGACCTGCACGTCGCGGGGACGGGTGGTCACCCAGCCCTTCGACCGTGTCGATTTCTGCCCGCACTGCGGGCACACCCCGACCCACCGGGGGTCGGTGCCGAGCCGGACGATCCGGCTGCCGTCGTCGAGGCGCCGCACCGATTCGACGACGACGCCGTCGAGATCGAGCAGCAGTGAACCACTACTGTGGAGCATGCCCGCGTTCCTTGCTGGTCTGGTTGCCTGAAGAACACCCAGCTCACAAGGGCGCGGGCCCTTTTTCAATCACCGACACGGCACGGGGTCGGACAACATCACGCCCCTACGAAGTGCGAAGAGCCGGTTTCATTGAGGGTGAGCCAGATATCCCGGAAGGATCACCCCAGACTCATCATGGCGAACTACAAATACCCCCAGGAACTCCGTGGATCGGCTGGCCACCCTGAATCAGGCTGGTGACCTGACCAGCGAACATGTCCGGCTGATAGCACAGGCCCTGGGCGTGACCGAGCGGACGGTCTGGCGCTGGGTGAGAGCACACCGGACACCACCGCCACCACCGAAAAAGCGAGATCGATTCCGGATCGACACGGAACTTCGAGTGCGCCTTGCCTATTGGCGTGGCAATGCGTCGGCGCTGCATCGTGAGCTGCTCGAGCAGGAGAAGCAGGGCGGGGCGCCGGCACCGAGCCTGGCGACGCTGCATCGCGCGATCCGGCAGGACATCTCGCCCGGAGACAGGGCCGGGTTGCGGGAGGGAGAGCGAGCACGCAGGAGATTCGACGTATTCCTGCAACGGCCCCCGTCGCACCGGAACGCAGCATGGGAGGCCGACCACGTCGAGGCGCCCGTCCAGGTCGAAGCGGACGGGCGGCTGGTGAAACCGTGGGTGACCTGGTTCGTCGATGCCGCCCACGACGTGATCCTCGGTGTGGCGGTGACACCGCGGACTCCGAACCGGGAGAGCGTGCTCGCGGCGCTGCGGGCGGCGGTGATGCGGCGGGAGCCGTACGGGCCGGCCGGGGGTCTGCCCGCGGCGGTGCGCATCGACCGGGGCAAGGACTTTTTGTCCCGCACCGTCACCGACGCGCTGGGGGCGTTCGCGGTGCGGGTGGACGACCTGCCCGCCTACGGTGCGCACCTGAAGGGCACGGTGGAGACGATCAACGGTGCGGCCGAGAAGATGCTGTTCGCGGGCCTGCCGCGCTACACGCATCGGCAGACCCACGTCAGCGGCGCCCCGGTCGATCCCGACCAGCCGCCGCTGTCGTTCGAGGCGTTCACCGCCGAGGTGCTGGCATGGGTGCGGTGGTGGAACACCGAGCACACCCTCACCGAACTGGGGGAGCGGACGCCGATGCAGTCCTGGGACGACGATCCGACCCCGATCCATGACGCCGACGAGACCCGGTTGTGGATGTTCACTCTCGAAGACGACCGCCGCCGTCGCACGATCACCACCAAGGGGGTCGCGTTCGGCCGCGGCCGCCACTACCTCGCCGACTGGATGGTCGGACTGGTCGGGACCGGGGTGCGGATCCGGTACATGCCGCACCACACCGGCGAGATCGAGGTGTTCGACGCCGATACCGGGGCGCATCTGGGCACCGCGATACTCGCCGATGCCGCCTCTGCCGAGGACCGTGCCCGGGTGTTGCAGGCCCGCGCCCGCAAGGCGCGGGCGTTGCGGTCGGATCTGGCCGCGGCCGAACGGGAGCGACGGGTCCGGTATGCGGCGTCGACGGTGCCGGAACCGGCGCAGCGACTCGATGCGATGACCACGGCCGAGGCCGCGGCGGTCCTGGCCGCCGAACACGACGCCGACCTGGCGCGGTGGGCGCGACCGGATCTGATCCCCTTCGGCCCGCCGCCGGCGAACTGGCGGCTGCCGGTCGACCCGAATAAGCAGGCACGACCCGACCGAAACGAGGACCACCGGTGACGAGGACACCCCGTAATCCGGGCCCGGATGTCGACGGCGCCCAGGCCGATCACTTCCTCGGGCTGCCCGGGGCGCACATCGTGGCCACCGACGCGCTGATGTTGACCCGCGACAACCTCGCCGACGTCATCGAGGCCAAGGCGATGATGTGCGTGCACGGCGATGCGGGTGTGGGAAAGACGTTGTCGGTCAACGCGTCGCTGCGCGAGCTTGCGGCGGACACGGTGTGCCGGGTGCAGTTCCGGGCGCGGCCCACCCCACGCGATATCCGGCACACGCTCTTCGACGCGCTCGGTGTCGCCGGAGTGCCGCCGCTGCGGCCGATCGAGTTCGACCAGACACTCAAGAACGTGCTGTCCGAGCGATTCCGGGTCCTGGTCTGCGACGAGGCGCAGTGGATGTCGCGGGAATGCTTCGAATACTGGCGGCACCTGTGGGACGACCGGCGCACCGACATCGCGATCGTGTTCGTCGGAGGCGGCGACTGCTACCAGGTGCTCTCCCGCGAACCGATGCTGTCGAGCCGGGTGTACGTGTGGCAGGAATTCCGGCGCATGACCCCCGAGCAGGTGCTGCGGGTGATCCCGGCGTTCCACCCGGTGTGGGAGCACACCGATGCGGACGTCATCGCTTTTGCCGACGCGCACGCCGGGCACGGCAACTTCCGGTCCTGGGCCAAGCTCACCGCGCACACCGTCCGCGCGCTCGAGCGTCTCGACCGCGATCGGATCGACCGCGAGGTGCTGGGCTCGGTGTTCGCGAAGATGTCCGGCCGGAGCGGGTGAGGCGCGACGACCTCGCCCACCGGCCGAGATACGGCCGCCGATGACACCCTCGCCCCGGTCACCGTGCTGCTCGACCGCGAGGACGACGCGCACCTCACCCACACCCTGCTGCGGGCCCACGCTCCCGCGTCCGCAGTGGTGACCGTGCACCCCACCCCCGGCGCATCGACCGCGCCCGCGCTGGCCGAAGACCTGCTGCTCGCCCTCGGGCACTCGCTCGATGGGGCCGGAGCACAAGGAGCGACCGGCTCGGACTCGGTGTGGCGGGCGGTGACCGCGTGGATCCACGGCGACGACATCCGGCACCTGATCGTGCTGCGCGCCCACCGTCTTTCGGCCGCTCAGCACACCTGTCTGCTCCGGCTCCGTCATGACACCGGCGTGCACCTGGTACTCGTCTGGCACTCCCGCGACCCGCTCTCACCCCGCCTCGAGATGCCGGCCGGGGTCCGCCACCACGTCACCGACGACCTGGCCGCCCTCACCGGTCGTCTCCCTTCCTCGCGCCGCGACACCCACACGCCGACGGCCGCGTCGGAACTGCCCGCAGTGCCCGACAGCGGCTGCGCCACCTTTCTCGTCGACGCGGCCGCCGCCCTCTCGCGCGCCGACTACGCCCGCGTCGCCGCCATCTACCACCAGGCTGCCGAGACGACCAGTCGACGGCTCACCGCCTGCGGCCGGGCTCCCGATCTGGCCCAGCGGATGCTCGCCTACCTGCCCGCGCCGCGGTCCCACCTGCGCACGCTCTACGGCACGATCCCGCCCGGTCGGATCCGTCGATGGCACGCCACCGTCGGCCTGTACAGGTTTCTCGGGGACCTCGTCGCCGATAGCCCCGGCCGCAACCACACTCTCACCCGGCTCCGTGGCGCCCAGACCGCGTTCGAGCGGCATGGTCTGCCGCTGGCGTTGCCGCCGAATCTGCACTACATGGTCGGGGTGGGGCTGACCACCACCCCGATCGCCGAACACGTCATCGCCCGGATCCGGGCCTGCGCCGCCAACCCGGCACACGCCGCCGCGCTGGCCACCCTGTTGTTCACCGGCGCCACCTACCGTGAGCTGACCGTTCTGCCGCGGCGGGCCCTCACCGGGGACACAGTGATCCTCCCCGGGACCTGCGGTGTCACCCACCCCGCCGACCTGCGAGTCTGGGTGATCCCACCACCGGCGCGACCCCTGCTGCACGCCGCCGCGCTCTTCCAGGAAACACGCACCGTACCCACTGATCGGTTGTTCGCCGACGTGATCGGCAGGACTGGCAGACTGCACCGCACCGCACGCGCCTGCGGGCTGAGGATCCCGGCCCTGCACCCCTGGCGTGACGGCTGGCTCCGCAGCACCGGCATCCTCAACCTCGCCCGGATGTTCCCTGATGCCGTGCCCTGACCCGCCCGTTCGGGCCCGATCGGACCGGCCGCCGCGGACAGCAACCGGAGACGTACTGCTGGGCCAGGACGTGTGAGACGACACGAAAGTGTCAGGAGGTGGACGACACGAGAATGTCAGCACTTCTGGTCTTCTTACCGACCGGTACGTGGTCGAATTTTCGGAGGACGTGGTCGACGGGCTCACGGTGTTGGGATGCGGCCCGGGGATTGCTGGAGGCTGTTGCCGTGGTCGACGCGAGCGTGCGGGCCCTGCGGCAAGCTGCGATGGACCGGTTGGCGCAACTCGATGCGTCCGATGCGTTGTCCAGCGATCACGTCCGGTTGACCTCGCAGACTCTGGGTGTCGCCGAGCGGACGGTGTGGCGGTGGCTGGCGGCACGCCGTGCGAAATCGGTTCCGGCGCAGCGTCCTCGGTTTCGTATCGACGACCGGCTTCGGGTGCGGCTGGCCTATTGGCGGGGCAACGCGGCAGCGGTGCATCGGGAGCTGGTCACCGAGGCCGAGCACGGTGGTCCGCCGGCGCCGGATCTGCGGACGGTGCAGCGCGCGATCAAGCGGGATCTGACGGCGGGGGAGTTGGCGGGGCTGCGCGGCGGTGAGCGCGAACGCCGGAAGTTCGATGTGTTCCTGCAGCGCCCGGCGTCGTTCCGGAACGCGGCGTGGGAGGGCGACCACGTCGAGGCTGCCGTGCAGGTCGAGGTCGACGGGCGACTGGTCAAGCCGTGGGTGACCTGGTTCGTCGACGCCGCGCACGACGTGATCCTCGGCGTGGCGGTCACACCGCAGACGCCGAGCCGCGAGAGCATCCTGACGGCGTTACGGGCGTCGATCGCGCGCAGTGAGCCGTACGGTCCGGCCGGTGGCCTGCCCGCCGTGGTGCGCATCGACCGGGGCAAGGATTTCCTGTCGCGCACCGTGGGGGAGGCGCTGGGCGCGTTCGCGGTGCGCGTTGTCGATCTGCCGGGCTACACCCCGCACCTGAAGGGCACGGTGGAAACGATCAACGGCGCCGTCGATCGGATGCTGTTCGCGGGTTTGCCGCGCTACACCCACCGCCAGACCCAACGCAGCGGGATGTCGATCGATCCGGACCAGCCCGCGTTAACGTTCGGGGCGTTCGTCGCCGAGCTGCTGGCGTGGGTGCAGTGGTGGAACCGTGAGCACACCCTCGCCGAACTCGGAGACCGCACCCCGTTGGGGTCGTGGCTGGAAGATCCGACACCGATCCACGACGTCGACGAGACCCGATTGTGGATGTTCACCCTCGAAGACGACCGACGCCGGCGCACGATCACGACCAAGGGCATCGGGTTCGGTCGTGGCCGCCACTATGTCGCGGACTGGATGGTGGGGCGGGTCGGCACCGCAGTGCGGCTGCGGTACATGCCGCATCACGACCACGAGGTGGAGGTCTTCGATGCCCGCACCGGTGTCCACTTGGGCACCGCCGAGCTGGCCGACCGAGCCTCGGAAGCCACCAAGGCCGCGGTCCGGCGCACCCGCAACCGCACGGCTCGGCGGCTGCGAGCGGATCTGGCGGCGGCCGAACGTGCCCGACGGGTCCGCTACGCCGCCACGACCACACCGGACCCGGCCCGGCGACTCGACGCGATGACCACCGCCGAAGCCGAGCGTGAGCGCGGCGACGACCAGGACGCGGACCTGGCGCGGTGGGCGCGTCCCGATCTGATTCCGTTGCCGCCGCCGGCACCGGGATGGGTGCTGCCGATCGATCCGGATGACGGACACCGCCGTGGCGGAGAAAGCGGGGAACCGTCGTGACTGGACCTGGGAGCCCGGGAGGGGACATCGGCGTTCCCGGCGACCATTTCCTCGGCCTGGCCGGTGCGCACATCGTGGCCACCGACGCGTTGCTGCTGATGAAGGACAACCTCACCGACGTCATCGAGGCCAAGGCGATGATGTGCGTGCACGGCGACGCAGGAGTCGGAAAGACGCTGTCGGTCAACGCCACGCTCCGCGAGCTCGCCCCGGATACGGTGTGCCGGGTGCAGTTCCGGGCGCGGCCGACACCGCGCGATATCCGGCACACGCTGTTCGATGCGCTCGCCGTCGGCGGTGCGCCCCCGTCGAAGCCGATCGAGTTCGATCGGGTGCTCAAGGACGTGCTGGCCGAGCGGTTCCGGGTCCTGGTCTGCGACGAGGCACAGTGGATGTCACGGGAATGCTTCGAGTACTGGCGGCACCTGTGGGACGACCTGCGCACCGACATCGCGATCGTGTTCGTCGGGGGTGGGGACTGCTACCAGGTGCTTTCCCGCGAACCGATGCTCAGCTCGCGGGTCTATGTGTGGCAGGAGTTCCGGCGCATGACCCCGGAACAGGTGCTGCGGGTGATCCCTGCGTTCCATGCGGTCTGGCAGAACACCGATCCGGATCTCATCTCCTTCGCCGATGCGCACGCCGGGCACGGCAACTTCCGGTCCTGGGCCAAACTCACCGCGCATACCGTCCGCGCGCTGCAGCGCCTCGACCGCGACCGGATCGACCAGGAGGTGATGGGCTGGGTGTTCGCGAAAGTCTCCGGTCGCAGCGGGTGAGGTCGGTGACCGACAGCGGGGTCGACGACGATGCCCTCGTCCCGGTCACGGTGCTGCTCGACCGCGAGGACGACGCCCACCTCACCCACACCCTGCTGCGGGCCCACACTCTCGCGTCCGCAGTGGTGACCGTGCACCCCACCCCCGGCGCCTCGACCGCGGCCGCGCTGGCCGACGACCTGCTGCTCGCGCTCGGGCACTCGCTCGATCGGGCCGGGGCCGACGGCGCCAGCGGCCCGGACTCGGTGTGGCGGGCGGTGACCGCCTGGATCCGTGGCGACGAGATCCGGCACCTGATCGTGCTGCGCGCCCACCGGCTGTCGGCCGCTCAGCATGCCCGACTGTTTCGGCTCCGCCACGACGCCGGTGTGCACCTGGTGCTCGTCTGGCACTCCCGCGACCCGCTCGCACCCCGCCTCGCGATGCCGGCCGGGGTGCGCCCACACATCACCGACGACCTGGTCGCCCTCACCGGCCGTCTCCCTCCGCCGCGCCGCGACACCCCCGCACCGACGGACGCGGCGGAACTGCCCGCAGTGCCCGACAGCGACTGCGCCACCTTCCTCCCCGCGGCCGCGGCCGCACTCTCGCGCGCCGACTACACCCGCGTCGCCGCGGTCTACCACCAGGCTGCCGAGACGACCAGTCGACGGCTCACCGCCTGCGGCCGGGACCCCGACCTGGCCCGGCGGATGCTCGGCTACCTGCCCGCGCTCCGGTCCCACCTGCGCACGCTCTACGGCACGATCCCGCCCGGTCGGATCCACTACTGGCATGCCGCCGTCGGCCTGAGCAGGCTTCTCGGTGATCTCGTGGCCGACAGCCCCGGCCGCAACTACACCCTCACCCGGCTCCGCGGCGCCCAAGCCGCGTTCGAGCGGCACGGTGTGCCGCTGGTGTTGCCGCCGCACCTGAACCACATGGTCGGCGTGGGGCTGACCACCACCCCGATCACCGAGCAGATCATCACCCGGATCCGGACCCAGGTCGCCAACCCGGCACACGCCGCCGCACTGGCCACCCTGTTGTTCACCGGCACCACCTACCGGGAGCTGAACTTTCTCCCGCGGCGCGCCCTCATCGGCGACACCTTGGTCTTTCCCGGCACCCGCCGGGTCGACCACCCGGCCGACCTGCGAGTCTGGGTGATCCCACCACCGGCGCGACCCCTGCTGCACGCCGCCGCGCTCTTCCAGGAAGCACGCACCGTACCCACCGCTCGGTTGTTCGCCGACGCGATCGGACCGGTCGGCAGACTGAACCGGACCGCCCGGGTCTGCAGGGCACGACTTCCGGGTCTGCACCCCTGGCGCGAGGGATGGATACGCCACATCGCCGCCCTCAACCTCGACCCCGGCCAGCCCTGAGCCGCGTCCTGTCGCCCGGACGCTCCGTCCGACCAGCCTCCTTGCCGTCATCACCCCAGGTGAAAGCGCCGAGAACTCTCTGTCGCGTCCACTGACATCCGATGTCGCCTGCCGCTGACATCCACTGTCGTTTTCCCAGCTCGGGCCACTGACATTCCGGCGTCGCCTCTCACAGGACAATAATGTAGGTTCCGCTGCTCGGTGTCACTTCTCTGTGCATCCGACCTGCGTGTTCTCAACATCGTGTCAGTGCCTGATTCTCACGAACTTGTCGGAATCCTCAGCCCGGTCGCAATCCCGTTAGCGGATCGTTGAGCAGTATTGATCGGACCTAGGCAGGGTGCGCACCCACCTAGGCTCAAGGTATGGCTCACAGAGGTGTGTTCGATCCGACCGACCGCGATCTGTTCAACGAGCAGCGACAACGCTTCGACTGGAGCCTCCTGCAAAACGGCACCGTGTGCCGGTATGACAACGGGTTCCAACTCGACAGCGCTTGCACCCGCCTGGCGGATCTCGGGTACCTCGTACACCGCATCGACGCCCATCCGTGGACGTCCGTCGGGGACATGCACACCGCCTTCGCGGAGACGATGTCCTTTCCCTCCTACTATGGCCGCAACCTCGACGCCCTCAATGACGTGCTATCCGATGTCGCCGGGTTCGACTACGGCAGCGATCCCGCCAGCTCTGGCACGGTCCTCGCGATCGCCGGATATGACACCCTCGCGGAAATGGACCGGCGCACCGCCGGCGTAGTTCTCGACATCTTCGCGGTTCAAGCACGCTTGGCCGCGCTCTACGCGCACCCGATGCTGTGCCTCGTCGAATCCACTGTCACCGACTATCCCGCAGTCGGTGGCCGCTCGGTCTCTTTCGGCAGCGTCTGGGATGTCGAGCCGGACCCGCCGGCGCCGTTCCACGACGGGGATCTTGTCGAGAATGTCTTGCGGATCTATGCGGACGAGGCAGGGGCTGACAAGTACGTCGCCGAACTGCGCCAAGTCCTTGCCGACACCCTCACCGTCCTCGGCCGCTGGCAGATCCTCGATCCCGCGCTGGCCTCCGAGCGCACCGCAGCGTTTCACGCTGAGCATCGACAGGAACCACCTCCGTCGGGAACTCGACTGTGGGAGATCTTCATTGGCCTCCGTGGCACCGGGGACCACCACCATCCTCGGCGACCAACTCGTGCACGTTCTCTCGGACGCCGGACTGCATTTCGACCAACTGATATCCAGGTTCTACGCGGCCGGAACCGAGGATCGCGCGCACGCTCTACGTAACTATCCCGACCTCGACAACCCCGACGATCGATAGACCGACCTTCACCGGACAGTCCCCGCTAGCGGTCTCTTACCTTCAGGACGGCCTTCGTGAAGAACTCGGTGAACTCCCGTTCGAACTCCTTGCCGTTCATGCCCAAGACAGCAACCGTGTACCCGTCGACAGATGCGTAGCCGTAAAGGACCTCGTCATTTGACCAATCCGGATTATCTGGATCAGAGACCTCGTAGAGGATGACGGCGTCCTCGGCTGCGATCGCTGGAGGAAGGTCCAGTCGCGACGTTGTGATGGTCCGCGAGCCCATCCTGTACGTCGAACACGATCCTGTGTGAGCATCTGCGACCTGCGCGATATCGAGTGGCACATCACTGACCAGCGCGAGATAGGAACGCTCGTTGTCCAGGTATGCGCCCATCATCGATGTCGTATCGACGTTGCTCAAAGTCAGCCGGGCTTCGTCGGCGTAGCTCGACTGCTCGCCACACTCCGCGGGTTCGTAAGTGATGTCGATCGGCAACCCGACGTCACTGGGCGTGTCCAGCAGCAGGTTCATCACCAACTGTTCCGGCTCGGTGAACCGAGCGGTCTGCGTTCCGCCGGGAAGGTCCTCCGTCGTGAGCAGGAGGCTGTCGCGGGATACTGCCTCGTTCGGCTCCTCGTCGCTTCCCCCGCATGCTGCTAAAACCAGCAGTAGCCCAACAATTCCGGTTTTCTTCAGGAGCGCACGATACATTCTGGAAACGCTACCGGCAGTGAGCGGTTTCGGTACCCTCGAGCATTCGGTGGCAGGCGTTCCAGGCGCTGGGCCGGTTCGTGGCAGGAACCCGTTCCCGGAAGAGCTCCACAAATCGACACCGACAACCGCGGTCCCGGGAGGTGGAAGCATCACCGTCACCGAAACAGCGCCTGACGAATAGACTCTGACAGGCCGGCGAGAACCCATGGCCCGGATATCTCATGCGTCACGCAGGCGGCAGATCCGGACCCCGCTTGAAATCTTCGGACGCTTCGGTCCAATCGTCCGGGTGTGAGATCGGCAGGAGCCGGAATTGCTGCGGGTGCGTACTGTCGTACGGTGTCGTCGCGTCGAACTTCATGCGGCTGTGGTCCTTGATCAGCAGCATCTCAACTACTCGAGCCGCGGTCTGCAGATCCTGTGGAATAGTCCCCGCCTCGATGCCGGCGGGTGAATGAATCGTGCCGTCGGCGTCCCGGTCTACGTAGAAACCGAGTTGCTTCTGGACGTTCGCTTGCCGGGAGGCAGTTTCGGCTTCCAGTCTCCTCCGGGCGTGAGCCTCCTCCCATGACTCGGCGTCGTGAAACTCAGCGAACTCGGCATCGAAGTCGCCCCAGAAAGCGGCCAACTCGTCTCCGAACACGAAAGCTTCCAGATACTTCTCGGTGTGCTTGCGTCCGTGTTGGACGAGCATGCCGACGGTGCGGGGCACCTCATCACCCTTGCTCCACGCCAGGTGGAACGAGTCATAGACCCACAGAGCCTTACCGAGTTCTTCTTGAGCAAGCACAGTCAGTGAGCGGGCACGTCCGTAGGATTCTGCGTTGAGCAAGACATTCGCATCGGCGATGAGCGCCGCCGCATTGTCCACCAGTGCCTTCCAGTACTCACGTGCCTGGGTCGGGCTCATCGTTGCCATGCCGAGAGTGTGCAGCAGAACTCCGACACTCAAAGACCGTCATGCGGTCAACGGAACGAGTCTCGCCTTTCAAACAGCCTCGGACTGTTCCTTCGTCTCAACTGAATGCCCGAGCGTGTGGGCAAATCGTTGGCACAGCCGGTCGAGGGCTTCGGTGATGGGTACATCGACGGTGCCGTAGCGCAACCGGCGGCTCGGTTGCCGGTCGGCGAGGGCGCCGAACTCAATCAGATTCTGTTGGGCGGTGCACATCGTCTCCGGTGCAGACAGCGCTGGGACATCACGCAGGTCGTATCGGCAGAACGGCCGCACACGTCCTGGTCGCTGGGCGGGGTCGCGAGGTTGGCGTTGCGGACACCACCACGGCACCGCGACATTGCCCATCCATGCGGTGCCGGTCCACGGCATCTGACCGCACCCGGGACACACCGTCCGCAGATACACCTGGTGGCGCAGGCAGATCGGCAGCAGCGGATTCGCCCAGCATGCGTGCCACCACGGATCGGGTTCGGCCAGACAGCGGGGACAGTACCGCGACCCCGCGGGGTCGGGTCGAGTCTGGCAGTGATGGACCAGGTAACGGGCCGCGGCGGCATCGATCGGTGTCCCCCACAAAGCGAGCGACAGATCACCCATGGGGACGCCGAGGTAAGCGGCGATCCGCCGCTGGTTCGCGCTCAGGTAGTCGAGAACGCGGTGATAGGCGACCGGGCGCTGCACCACCTGCAACTCCCGCAGAATCTGCAGTGGAGAGAGCCGATACCGCGCACCGACGCGCATCAGCCATCCCGGCAGGTACTCACCGCGGTGCAGGTGCACGGTGATCGGCCACCGCTCCACCCACATCGCCACGACTGTCTCCGGATCTCGGGTGGTGTCCGGTCGAGGCGCGCCGGGCTCAGCCGGTGCGGGCAGCGGATTCGCTGGCATTGTCGACGGTCGCGGTAGCGATCAACTCCGCGGTGACGGCTTCGACGCCGGTGACGATCGCGAGATACGAGATCCGGTCGAGCAGATTCGTCAACGACGCGATCCGCCCCTGGGTGCGGCGATGCAACAGTCGGGCGTGCTCGCACAACATCCCGGCGCGAGCGTCGGCGAGAACGAGGTGCTCTTCGGCGGTGCGCAGCAGCGCGAGCCAGCCGCGCATCCCGGTGTCGGTGTCGATACCGAACGGGGCGACCGGGCAGCGGGTGGCGCGGCGGCTGGTCTGGGCATAGACGGTGTGCTCACCGAGCAGGCCTTCGTCGAAGAAGCGTTTGGCGGTCAGGTTCACCCCGACGTAGATGAAGGTGGCGGCCATGTCGTTGGCCAAACCTTTGAGGTGGTTGGACACTTCGAGTCCGTTGCGGTGTCGGAAGTCGACGAAGTGCAGATCGTCGAGCACGATCAACCGGGTCCCGCAGGAGGTCACGCAGTCCACCGCCAGGGCGCCGAGTTTCGAGGTGGAGGCACGGTCCACGGCCGGATGCCCGTAGAAGCGCAGGATCTGCTGGTTGAGGCCTTTGAGGGTGACCCCGGCGCTGAGCGGGATGAACGCCACCGGCCACCGTTGATGCCCTTCCGCGGTGAGGGGTCCGTCGCGGCGGAGAACGCGGCGGTGGAAGTCGCGGGCGTAGCGGGTGGCGATGGTGGTCTTGCCGAGGCCGGGTTCGGCGTCGATGACCACCGAGCCGCGCAGCTTGTCGCCGTCCCGATAGGCCGAGGCCATCACCTGATCGCAGATCCCGTAGGCGGCGGCGAGTTGGCTGGTCTTGATCGTCGGCAGGTTCGCGTTCCACACCATCCGGGCTTCGTTGTAGTCCTCGAGGTCCTCCTCCGACAGCCGGGACATCGCGGGGCGGGTGAGGATATCGAACGGCGGGCGGGCCGGGGCGGTGGCGAAGGCGTGCCATCCCTGCTTGCGGGAGAGCTGGTAGCGGGCGGTGCCGTACGTCGTCAGCCAGGTGGCCCAGGGGTTCATTCGTCGAACACCTCGAAGATCTCCTCGTCGGGATGCTCCGCGTAGTACCGGTCGAACACGTCGATGTCGTCGACCACCTCCAACCGTTGATATCGACCGGTGGCGAGTCCGTCGAGCAGTTCGGCGACTCCCGGCACGGACGCAGTGTCGCGTTCGTCGTCGATACCGGACTGCTGTCCGTCGGTTTCCGGATGCGGGCGGTGGGCACTCAGGCGACGGGCCAAAGCGCGGTCGCGGCGCGTCTCGACATCGTCGCGGCTCCACGCGAGCAGCAGATCGCGGACCGCGGCGGCGGGATCGAGGTGGCGGTGCTCGCGGACGGCGACGCGTTTGGCGTAGTCGGCGGCGTCCTTGCTGAACGGCTGGTTCAGGCAGGCGCCGTGTTCCCACACCAGTTGATGCCAGTTGTGGGTGTCCGGGTCCTGGAACCAGGCGTGCCGAATGTCGTGGTTGTCGATGAAGATCGGCCACTTACCGGCGTTCACACCGCCATAGGGGGAACGGGCGGTGCGATACAAGGTGAGCCCGGGTCCGTCGTAACGCAGTCCGTCGACCTCGACGCCGTAATGCTGGATCGTCCGCCAGCGCACGTCGAGGAACTCATACGCCAGATCCGGATTCGCCGGCAACAGCAGACCACCGGATTTGGCGACGCCGATCTCGAACATCTCACTCGGCGAAAACCCCACCCGCGGCAGTTCCGGCACGCACAGCCCGTCGTGACAGGTGTGGTGATAGACCCGGCCGACCCATTCCCGGATGATCTGCTCGAGTTCGCTGACGTAGTAGAACGCGGCGTCTTCGACGTCCTTGCCCCGTGAGTACACGTCCGGGCCCTTGTACGCGGGTAGGTGTTGCAGCAGTGATTCGCGCAGGGTGCGGAAGAAGCGTTCGACGGTGGGTTTGTCGGTGGGCTTGTGCGGGATCGCCGGCTGGACGGTGATGCCCAGGCGGGCGCATACTCCGATCACGTGTGAGGACAGGTACTGCTTGCCGTGATCGACGACGATCGCCTCGGGCAGGCATGCCGGGAGATCCCCGATGCGTTGCTGGGAGATCCCGTCCGGGGTTTCGGTGCCGACGAGCAGGTTTCGCGGCACCCCGTGATACGGCCAGACCTGATCCGCAGTCGGGCCGGGGTCGCGGGCGGGAGTGATGCACTGGTACAGCACATTCGCCACGTCCTGGGAACGCGTCGACAGCGGTGTCAGGCGCAGGCCGAGGATGCAGCGGGTGAACAGGTCCATCGCCACGGTCAATTCCACCCCGACCCAGCGCATGGTGACCGGTTCCATCGCGAACACATCCAGGGGCGTGGTGTCGAGCACCACGTATTCGCCCGGACGGGTGGCGCGTAGTCGGCCGAGGACACCGTGGGGTCGGTCGGCCACCGAGCGGCGGCCTTTCGCGCTGCCGAACGCGTGCCGCCCCTTCGACAATGCCTTCAGCCGGTTGTAGGCGGTGCTCTTGCCCGGCACCGGCACCACGCCCGGACCGAACTCGGCCTCCAGTTCCCGAGCGATCACATCGATGACGGCGCCCATCGTCGGTGTCGAGGACGTGACGTAACGGTCGAGGACCCGCACACATGCGGCGTCCCACCGTGGGTCCACGCCGACGGCGTACCTTTTGCGGACGCGGGCGTCTGCCAGCCCGGCGATGCCGGCTGTTCGGTACTCGGCGATCCACCGCTGAAGGGTGCGTACCGACACGCCGAGTTCTTCGGCCTTTGCTCTCAATATCGTTTTGAGCGGCGCTGCGTCGCCACCAACGGTTGTCAGTACGCGGCGGACCTGCTCGGCTCGTTTCTCCAGTTCACCGCGCTGCTTCGCGGTCAACGACGACAGCACGAGAGCGGCGGGATCCGGATCAGATGTCGCCGTGGCCATCGCACTATTGCGTGCACCGAGCTCGGCGATCGTCATCCGCTGCAATGTTTCACCAGATCGCAGAACGACCTCTGCGCCGGACAATCCGACGACCTCCCACGAGGAACCGTTGACCCACACCTGCACGCCCAGCCGAAGTTCGAGAACATTCGTCATGGTGCGTTCCTCACGGCCGTCAGTACCGACTGCCCGGACAACGGAACCAACAGATCTACCGACCAGATGCCAGACCACAACATCGCCAACACCGCCAACCGGCCGCCGGGGTTCTTCGCGGAGGCACTGACCTCGTCGAGGGTCATCCCCACGCGAGCCGTCGTCGTTGCCATCGCTGACAAAGAACCAGAGGCCACCCACCCGACTCGACGGGCAGCCCCGATCGTCCGGACGTTCGCCAGAACCACCGGATCGGCACCCGACCACACCTCGTAGGACCATCCCCGCGAGGCACACACTCGCTCGGTCCACGCGAACACCTGCGCCACCTCGTCGCGACGAGCGAACTCGGCCGGCTTGACATCGACCACCGTGAATCCACCGTCTGTGCGTTGTAGCAGCAGGTCTGGCACATGCCGGCGCATGTCGTTCCCGTCCGGGCCGCACAACCACATCGGCTGCGCCGCGATCCTCACCACCTCGGGTGCATAGTCCGCCAGCCACAACCCATCCAGCTCGAGCCGGCTCTCGTAGAGGACATGGGCACGGTTGGTGGCCGACCAGAACATCCCGGCATAGTGCCGCCGACGGGGATGGCTGCGGACCTTCCGTACAGGTAGTCCCTGGATCATCCGACAGGGATCCGCTGCAGCGATGGTCGTCGCGACAGGAGCACCTGATTCCTGCACGTACCTGACCTCAACCTCGCTGGTCCGGGGCACTTTTACAGTGTCCGCCCGAGTGACACGAAAGTTGGAAAATGACACGCCGGTGACACGAATGTCCTTTGCCATTTGATCTGAGGCACGAGAAGGTCGCTGACCTGCGGTGCCTCAGGAATGTGGCAAGACCGCTTGCTGGTGTTCTCGCCAGATTCTTGAGGCAAGTGGACGTCTGCGGGTGCCGGTGGGGTCGGATCGGTAGCGCTGGAGTTCGAGGGCGTGCTGCTGTTCGTTGACCCAGCTGACCAACGGGTCGTCGATGTTGTCGAACCGAATGTCGAGATCGAGGCGACGGCCGACTTCGGTGTAGAACTGGCGCAGTGTGTTCTTGCGGGGTCCGAGCGAGACCGCCTTGCTTGTCCAGGTGTCGGAGATCAGCAGCGCAGTCAGGGCAACTACTTCGGGATAGTCGGCCATCTCGGTTTCGGGCCAGCCGGGCCGCTCGGGTCGGTCGGGGAAGCAGATCCGCAGGCGGCGATCACGGTGGCTGGTGTGCTGTCCGCTGTCCGTCCAGCGGCGGATGATGCTGGTGGCGTCACGGTAGGCCGCTTCCGCGGCGAGCGTGCCGTGCCGGCGGGCCAGGCGCCGATGCGTGCGTTGCGCAGTGCGCAGCTCGGGAAGCGGGGTGATGTCGTACTGCGGCGCAGTGTGACTACCTCCGATCCAGAGTCTGTGGCGACGGCAGACGTTGACGTGCCCGTCGGGGTAGACGATGACCGTGTCGAACACGTTGCGGCGGGCCGCACAGAGTCGACAGAGGGCGCTGGGAAAGCGATGTCGCGGTTCGGGTTCGGTCAATCCGCGCAATCTGTCGACCAGGGCGGCCACCGGCCAGCCGGTGACGATCGACAACCACCGCGGGTCGGGGCGTTTTCCCGTCGTCGACCCGAGGAGGGGCTGCAGATCGGTGACGGTGATGTGGTTGACCGCTGCCAGCCGGCGCAGGAACGAGTGGAGCGTTTCGCCGCGAAATGGTGCGGTGGTGCGGGGAAGTTGTTGTCGAGGAACGAGATCGAACCAGGTCTCGGTCATCGGTGGGTGCTGCTGGCTCGGCGGGTGGCCGATTCGACGGCGTGGTCGACGCGGACGTTGTCCATCAGGGCCCGGGTGATCTGTTCGGTGCCCTCGAGAACAGCGCGAATGGCGCTGGCGCGGATGAGGTGGCCGAGGCTGCCGATCATGCCGCCGGTGCGTTGGTGCAGGTATTTCGCGGCGGCGACCAGGGTTCCCTGCTGATGACGGTGCAGCCGCAGCGTCGCTTCCAGACCGCCGACGAGCTGTTTCCACTCGGTGGTGCAGGGAAACGGTGTGGTGTTGATCAGCAGGGAACGGCCGGCGATCTGCTGCCCGCGCACACCGGTGAACAATCCGGAGCGTTCGACGTCGATGCCCGCGTAGATGAAGGTGGCCGGGAGGTGCTCGGTGAAGTATTTGAGGTGGTCGGACAGGTCCTCGCCGGCGCTGGTGGCCAGGTTCATGTTGTGGATTTCGTCGACGACGACGACATCGGTGCGGGCGTCGATGAGGACCTGGCATACCGCGTCGGCGATGTCGGTGACGTTCTGCCGGGCGCGCATGGGTGGCAGTCCGAGGAAGCGGGCGAACTCCATGGCGAGCTTGCGTGGTGACCCCTTCGGGGGTGCGGTCACGTAGACGACGGGGATGCGGTTCGTGCCGGGGAACCGCATCTGGGTCCGCAACTCGTGGAACCGGCCCAACTGTTTGATCGCGGTGGTCTTGCCGGTGGCAGCGGGGCCGGAGACGATCAGTCCCCGTCGGGCCCCGATCTCCCGCTGGTTGAGCAGCGTCAGCAGTCGTCCCTCGTTGGTGATCTCGGTGATCGTGGAGGTCGTGACCACGACCAGTTCGGCGTGGTGGGCGATCCTCGCCTCGTCGTAGGCGACCCGTTCACGGTCGTCGAGGCTCTTCCAGTCCTGCTCGGGGAGCAACTCGAACTGCGACGGTTCGGCCTCGATGAACCGTCGCCATCCTTCGAGTGTGGTGGTCGGTTGGCGGCGGTTTTCCAGTTGGCAGACCGGGGTCAAAATGGCCACAATTCGGCTTCCTTCCGCGCATCGAACGTGGGCAGGGCGATGACCGCCGCGCACGGTTCGTCGGGGCCGGTGGCGGCCTCGCCGTGTGCTGTCTCGGCAGGTGAGGTGACGACGGCTTCCGGTTCGGGATCGGGTTTCGGCCAGGACGGCTCGGTCGTTGCTCGGGTGCGTCCGGTGACCTTGCGATCACGCGGTGAGCGCCGCTCCGTCGAGGCCGCGACCGCTCCGGCCGGTCCCTGCTCGGCGCGGTCGAGCAGCTCGGCGGCGACCTGGGCGATCTCGGCTTCGGTGGCTTTGTCCTGCCCTCGTCGGCCGAGGATCGTTCGAGCGTGTTGCCAGGCCAGATCGCCGAAAGGCGCTGGAGCGGTGCGCAGGTGTGTCCACGTCGCGGTGATCCACCCGCCCTTGTGGTGGTTGCGCACCCAGATGCGGGAGATGTCGTACGGGTCGTGATGGATCTCCCAGCGGCCGGAGTGGGCCGTGATCCCGGAATGCTGGCGCCGATAGGGGTTCAGGGCACGGGCATCGTAGGTGCGGCGATTGATTCGGATGCCGTAGGTGTTGATCGTGCGCCAGGTCATCGGGAGCAGTTCGATGTAGTCGTCGGCCGAGAGCGGCACCGGCACATAGCCGGCGACCTGCACAAGGGCGGCGTACTTTTCGTTCGGGGTCAGGGCGGTGTCCGGGGTGAGGGGATCGCGCAGCCCGTCGTGGGGGCGGTGCTGCCAGACCGCGACCAGCCATTCGTCGAGTAGCGCTTGCAGTTCGGCCATCGACCAGACCGCGGATCGTTCGGCGTTCTTGCCGCGTCGCTCGACCGAGGAGCCGACATAGCCGGCGACGTACTGGGCGAACAAGGTGCTCACCGTCTGCAGGGTGCGTTCGACGACGGGTTTGTCGGTCGGGGTGTCCGGATGCGCCGGCTGCAGGCTGATGCCCAGGGTTCGGCAGGCCGTCCGGAAGGTCTGCGACAAGAACGCCTTGCCGTGGTCGACGACGATCGTCTCCGGAGCGATCACCGGCCGGGCCGCCGCGTCGGCCAGGCGCTGATCGACCCGGGTGAGGGTTCGGTGCGGCAGCACCGACCGAGACATGCGCAGCGCATCACTCCACCCCGGCCGCATCGGCTCCGGTGTCAATGCTCGGCCCAGCAGCAGTGCCGCATCCACCGCCTTCGTCGTCGGTCGCAGCACCGCGGCCGGGACCGTGCGCGTGGCCAGATCGATCATCCCGGTCAGCTCGACCCGGTCCACCGTGCCGTCGTCGAGGACGACACGCACATCCAGTGGGGTGGAGTCGATCTGCACGATCTCACCGGGTCGGGAAGTGGTGACCAGGCCGAACGGCCCGTCGGGTTGTTTGGCCAGGGAGCGGCGGGTGCGTGCCGAGCCGAAAGTGTGCTGACCTGCCGACAGGCGGGCCACGAGACGGTAGAAGGTGCGCTGCGCCGGCAGCGCGGGCGCGTCGGGACCATGCAGTTCGGTCAAGAGCTGACCGACGCGGCGATGCAACCGCGCCACGGTGCCGGTGGACCGGTCCGTTTCCCCGGCAATCGCTGTGCGGGTGGCCTCGACAATGCGCGGATCGATCCGGCCCGTCGGAGACATCCGTCGCGCGAAACGTCGGTCGACCAGGCCCCAGAGTCCGTCACGTTCGTAGGCCAGACGCATCCGCTGCACGGTCGCCAGGCTGACCTCGGTCCCCGCAGCGGCCAACTCCCGGACCTTCGCCTGTTCTCGCTGCCGCATCGTCGTGGTCGCCGGGTCATAATCCTTGGCGCCCGCGGCCGTGGGCGCAGCGTCCGGTGGCCGGCCCGTAATCAGCTCGAGGACGTGACGTTCCCACCACCGGACCTGCTCGGCGACCTCGGCCGGCAGGTCGGCCAACCGACCGGAGGGCGGCAGCGGCGCATGGCGCGAGGTCAGCAGCTCGAAACTCGCATCGGCCAGGATCTGCCCGGTCGGGACCGTGGACACCACTCCGGCCACGTCCCGGATGCGGACATCGAACCCGATCACCTCGACCACCTCGTGGTCGCGTCCACCGACCCGGAAAAGACAACCCGGCGCAAGCACGTCGGCTCGGGCGGTCAACGGCCGGGCCCGATCAGCGAGGCGGGCCCGAGCAACTCCGTGTCGGGCAAGGTCACCAGCTCCTGGTGCCAGAGCAGGTGAAACAGGGTCGGCAACACCTCGATCGGATCGCCTGCATCCTCGGCGCCGAGCCAGAGCGGCCGCGGCACGGCGAAGATCTCGGCCAGCTTCGTGGCCAGCCCCGCCCGTCGGCAGCGGAGGTGCCGATAACCCGACAACCACCGTAGATTCGCCGCCCGCACCCGGTTCATCTCACCAAGTCGGCGGTACTGCCAACCGAGCAACTCGCACACCGCCGCCGTCGTGTCGAACACCATCCGATCCTCGGCGTCGATCCGAGTATCGGCGCGCACGTCCACCACGACCGCTCCGCCGTCACGCAGCCGCAGGAAGTAATCGGGAGTGTGCCGCTTGATTCTCTTCGCTCGCCACGACAACCGAAACGGCTGAGAACCGATCCCCGTCACCTCACGGCACGAGTCGAAGGCGATCAGCCAGTCCCGCTCCATCCAGGACTCGTACCCGACATGCGAACCCGTCGTCGCCGACCACCACAGGCCGGGAAAGCTCCGCTGCCCCCGATACGACGGGAATCCGCGCACCGGCGGCGCATCTTCGAACCGCACCGTCGCACACGTCAACAACGGAACCTCACACCGCTGTCCGCCCGGCCCCACGAACTCGACTCGATAGTCCTCCCCGGCCCCTACGGCAGCGACACCAGCCAAGGCAACAGCCTCCAGAACACGCAGGTAGGAAACGGTCTGCCTCAACTTAGTGGCAAAAACCCGGCACTTGCCTCAGACACACTGGCAATGCCTCAGATCAACTGGCAAAGGACAACTGGCAAAGGACAACCCACCACGACCGGAAAATCGGGTGACTCGACGACCTGGGGGTATGTCACTCCCGGTTCGCGTGGTGTCGGCGCTGAAAAATGCCATTTACGCATCTATTCACGCGAACCCCCAGCTGAGCGTGTTTCCGGTCGCGGGGACGGTGTCGGAGGCCTCCGGTACCGTCCCCACCCGTGGACACCCAGCCGAAACCCGCCCAAGACGCGCCGCTCGCGGTACCCGAGACCCCGCCGGGTGTCGGTTCCCGATCGAGGTGGCGGATTCCCGGGAGAAGTGGCGGATCGGTGGCGGGTTCCCACCGGAAGTGGCGAAGATGTTCCGGTGCTGACTGCTTCCGAGCTCCGAGACGATGCGAGTGCCCGGGGTGATTGCTGGGTCGAGGTGGAGTTCGTGACGGTCTCCGGTGACCGGCGGAGGCTGCCGTGGCAGTCGTTTCCACAGGTCGCTGCGCAGATCGGGGGTCCGGTGCGGTCGTTCTCGTCGTACCGGGGGCAGAAGAACTTCCCCGGCTGGTACTGGTCGGCGACGCTGGGCCGGCGGATCGGGTTCGAGTCGTGGGTGGAGCGGGATCATCTGGTGGCGTTGGATTTCGACCCGACCGTGTCGGATGTGGTGTCGCAGCCGTTCACACTGCTGTGGGACGCCGGCACGCGCCGGAGGCGGCGGCACACCCCGGACTTCCTGGTCCGGCTCGACCACGGGCGCACCCTGGTGCTGGATTCACGGCCGTCCGAGCGGATCAAGGACCGGGATCGGGAAGCGTTCGCGGCGACGGCACGGGCCTGCGGCGATGTCGGCTGGGAGTACGCGGTGTGGGACCGGCTGGACCCGGTGCTGGCGGCGAACCACCGTTGGTTGGGCGGCTACCGGCATCCCCGCTGTTTCGACGAGCCGACGGCACGGGACCTGCTGCAGGTGTTCGCATGCCCGCAGCCGCTGCTCGACGGCGCGGAGGCGGCCGGGGATCCGCTGGGCACCTTGCCGGTGCTCTATCACTTGATGTGGCGACGTTGGCTGCTCGCGGATCTGGCGCTGGTGTTGTCCCATCGGACGGTGGTGCGGGTGTCGCCGCACGTGGCGGACGTGGCGGATCTGGCGAGTGCCCGGTCGGTGCCGTTGTCCGAGCAGGGGTGGTGATGAGGTCGCCACGTCCGGTGGTGTCGGTCGGCGACCGGGTCGTGTTCGAGGGCACGGCGCACGCGGTCGTCGCGCTCTCGGGTACCAAGATCCGCTTGTTGTCCGAGGCGGGCGAATCGAGCGTGGTGGCGTTGTCGTTCCTGCTGGCAGCGGAGGACTTCGAACTGGTCGGTGCGGCTCCGGCACCGAAGATCGAGCCGAGCAACTTGCTCGCCTCGCTGCCGGAGAAGGTGCTGGAGGCGGCCAGGGACTGGGAACGTCACGTGATCGAGGTCGAGACGGGTCTGCTTCCGGACACTCCGGAGGATGCGCAGCCGCGGCCGGGGTACGACCCGACGGTGTTCTCGCTGAAGTCGAGGGAGACGCGAAAGGCCGCGGAGCTGACCGCGGCCGGCCGCCAGACCAGCGCCCGCACGGTGCAGCGGATGCGGCAGCGCTACCGCGAGCAGGGGTTGTGGGGGCTGGTCGACACCCGCTACACCAGGACGGCCGCGCCGACCGGGCAGGTCGACCCGCGGGTGATTGCCGCGGCGACGGCGGTGATCGACGCCCAGACCGGCACGTCGACGGGCACGAAATCGCGGGTCATCGCGAGGGTGAAGCAGATGCTCGACGACGAACACGGGCCCGGGGTGGTGCCGATGCCGTCGAAGACGACGTTCTACCGGCTGCTGGACGTGCTGGCCCAGGGCCGGCACACGTTCGGTTCGGCGCTCACCCGCCGGTCGGCGGCGCACAGGCCCGACAAGGTCTACACCCCGGCCACCGCCGCGCGGCCGGGGGAGCTGGTGCATCTGGACACCACCCCGATCGATGTGATGGCGGTGATGGACAACGGGGTGATCGGTCGCGCCGAGCTCGTGCTGGCCGTCGATATCGCCACCCGCACCATCGGCGCGGGAGTGCTCCGGCCGGTCGGCGCGAAAGCCGTCGACGCTGCGCTGATGCTGGCGCGGATGAGCGTTCCCGAGCCGATGCGGCCGGGCTGGGACCATGCGCTGGCGCTGGCGGCGTCGCGGATCCCGTATCGGCGGCTGGTGACACTGGACGCGCGGATGGCGATGGCGGCCGCCAAACCGGTGATCGTCCCGGACACCGTCGTGATCGACCACGGCAAGGTGTTCATGTCGGAGGTGTTCGCCCGCGCCGCGGACACCTTGGGCATCTCGGTGCAGCCCGCGCACGTGCTGACCCCGACCGACAAGGCCATCGTCGAACGCACCTTCTCCTCGATCAATACCCTGTTCTGCCAGCATGTTTCCGGCTACACCGGCCGCGACGTCACCCGCCGCGGCACCGACGTCGACGAGCGCGCCGTCTGGTCGCTGGCGGATCTGCAGGAGTTGTTCGACGAATGGGTGCTGGCCGGTTGGCAGACCCGCCCGCACGAGGGGCTGCGGCACCCCTTCACCCCCACCGAGAACGCGTCACCGAACGATGTCTACGCGGCGCTGATCGCCGCGGCCGGGTATGTCCCGGTCACCTTGACCGGCGAGGACTATATCGAGTTGTTGCCGGCGCAATGGCGCGCCATCGGCGATGCCGGTGTTCAGATCGACTACCGCACCTACAACAGCAGCGAGCTGCGCGGTTTCGCCGGGGAATCCTCGGGCATCGTCACCAAGGGCGGCCGCTGGGAGGTCCATTACGACCCCTACGACGTCTCGCGGGTCTGGGTCCGGAACCACCGCGGCCGCGGCTGGATCACCGTCCCGTGGACGCACCGGAACATCGTGCGGCAGCCGTTCGCCGATTTCACCTGGCGCGCAGCACGGAAACTGGCAGCGCAGCGCGGCGTCGACGACGCCAACGAGATGGCGGTCGCGGTGATCCTGGCCGCGCTGCTGCGCCGCGCCGAAGCCGGCCCCGACACCCGCCGTCCGCTGGCTCGCCATGCGTGCACCCGCGAGATGCCCAACCACCTGCCCGTGGAGGTCACCGAGGTCGGCCGATGGCCCACCGCCCTGCCCGAACCGGCCCGGCCCCCGGCGTTGCCGCCCGCACCGCCGGTCCAGGCGGAATCGGATCCGACGATCGAGGCCGACGCCGAGACCGTGGTGCCGTTCGGGCTGCTCGATGCCTTCGACGAGCAGGAAGGCCGCTGGTGAGCTCGATACATCTCGATGCCCGGCACCCGCTGGCCACCAAGGAGGGCTGGTCGTCGTTCGTCGGCACGGCCCATCCTCAACCACCGCAGATGCTCTCCGGCAGCGATCGTGAGCGGATGGACGAACTCGAGCGGGAACTCTACGACGAGGCCCGGCAGGACTATCACTCGTCGTTGCTGCTGGTCGCCACTCCCGACATCCGCAAGGTTCTGCACACCGGGCAGAAACTGATCGTCAACAACCGCGGCAAGCAGCTCGGCCGGCGGGGCTTGCTGGTCTCCGGCGGCAGCGGGACCGGAAAATCGACGTCGATCACGCACTTGGGTCGCCGGTTCCAGCTCGACTTCGAACGCCGCAATCCCGGGATCCCCGACCGCATCCCGGTGGTCTACATCGTGATTCCACCCGACGCCGACCCGAAGGCCCTGGCCGGGGAGATGGCGGTGTTCCTGGGACTGCCCGTCGGCCGCCACGACTCCCCACAAGCCCTCGCGCACGCGGTCGCCGCGGTGATGCGCCGGGCCGGCACCCGGCTGGTCCTGGTCGACGAGATCCACCGGTTGGATCTGTCGACGAAGAAGGGAAAAGACGCATCCGACCAGCTGAAATACTTCTTCGACTCGATCTCCGCCACGTTCGTGTACTCCGGTCTGGACCTGGAAGAAACCAACCTGTTCTCCGGCGTCCGGGGCCGGCAGATCGCCGGCCGGTTCATCCCGGTCACCACCGGGCCGTTCTCCTACCACACCATCGCCGCCAAGAACGACTGGAAGAAGCTGGTCGCCACGATGGAGCAGTCACTGCGGCTGCACCGCCACACACCCGGAACCCTGATCGACTGGGCACCCTACCTGCACGCCCGCACCGGCGGCATGATCGGCAGCCTCGATCAGCTGATCTACGAGGCCGCCAACGACGCCATCAGCGACGGCACCGAGAAGATCACCAAAGCCCACCTCGAAGCGGTCATCCTCGACATCGCTGCGGGCAATCAATACGACCCGCGCCGCAAGCCGCTGTCATGACCGTTCTTCCGCTCTGGCACAAGCCCGCCGTCCCGCTGCCGTTCCGGGTTCGCCCGGTCCGCGGCGAGACGACCCTGTCCTTCGTGTTCCGGCTCGCTGCCGCGAACGAACTGGTCAGGCCGACAACACTGCTCCGGTCGATCGGGCACCCGGACAACACCAGCCCGGACCGATTCATGGTCCTCAAGAACTGGGACGTCCAGCTCAACCTCGCCGCCCGGCAGCGGCTCGCGATATTCGCGGGCATCCCGCTGAAGCAACTGGCACGCAGCCTGCCGATGCCCGGTCCGCGGCGCGATGCCATCGACCCCGCCACACCCAGCCTGCATTTCGCCGGCGTCAGCTCACATACGCGCACGCACTGCCCTCGCTGCATCGCACAGATTCCCGGCGCTCCCGTGATCAGGGTCTACTCGTCGGCGGCCGAGGGCTACTGCCGCCGGCATCAGCTCTGGCTCGGGGAGTGCGCCGCACAGCCGCCGGTGAACCTCAGCTCCGCACCCGAGATCGCGAAAGCGATCCATCGGCGCGACAAGCTGTTTCGCAGCGACGAGGACCCCGACTGGATTTCCAGCCATGTCAACACCGCCCAAGACATCATGATCGCCTGGCGGCGGAACCCCGATCCGCTCCTGCACCGGCGGCTCACCCGGCGATGGAACGCGCGTGAGGACGCGGTCAACGCCGTCAACCACGCCCCACAGCTGCTGCCGACCCGATTGCTCGTTCTGCCCGAGACGGTGATCCTCGCCGAAATCCTGATCGATCCGACCTGGCGTCGCCGGATCGGGCTCGCGGAGCTGGTCCACGAACAGCGACCGTTCTACCTGCACATCGCCCACCGTCTCGGATTCCTCGGCTGGACCGCAGGCCTGCACACCGACAACGACCCCCTACGCCGCTGGGTCGACCAACACCAAGCCCAGCACCGACACACCTACAGATTCACCTACCGACACCACACCCCGAGCCGATGACACATCCCGGACCGCCACGCGCACGAACCCACCACCCCGACCAGAAATCCGCCACTTCAGACGGGAAACAACGACACATGGCAGCACAGACCCCGCATGGCGAGCCGCAGTTCACCGAGAATCAGCCTCGCCACACCAGACGGGACCTGACAACGCTGTGCGACACGCGGTGTCGGTTGCACGGTTCGGGGCTCGGTTGGAAGTTCTCGAGCCCAACCCCAACCGGTGGTATCTGACCGCAGCGATCTGCGGGGCAGCCGATTACCCGATTGTCGTTGCGCTCACGACGTCTTTGGCTGACACCGCGTGGCGGAATCGGGTGCTCACGATGGAGTCACCCGGTCAACAGGATGCGATCGGGGGTCTCATCGAGGAGTCCGTCACCGACGGCGCAGTCCCAGCCGGCGTGTTCGATTCGCTGCTCACGCGGTACATCAGGCATCGTCCCGGTGCCCGGACTCGACCCGCCGAAACGGTGGGCTGATTCGACGATGTGCGACAACTAACTTGGACGATTCGATCCTGCGGCCGTCCAACCAAGTTGTGGCATCGCAGCTCAGGTAACGCGTTCTGCGTCAGATAGATTGAGCGAGGACAACCCTGTCGGAGCCGTCCGGTAGCGTCGCCACCCGTGGATCTCGAGACGAACGACGCAGGAGACGGCCAGCTCGTCGTGCCTGGGACCCCGGCGGGGCCCGCGGCGCCGGACCTCGCACCCGGCGCGGCGGCGCGGATCGCGGAGTCGGTGGCCGCCTCCCGGGCCGCGGGCACCCGCCGCACCTACGCCTCGGCGTGGCGGGCCTTCACCGCGTGGTGCGCCGCGGAAAACCATGTGGCGGTGCCGGCGCATCCGGTCACGATCGCCGCCTACCTGATCGCCTGCGCCGACACCGTCACCGAGGCGGGGGAGCGGGCCTACGCCCCGGCGACCCTCGCCCATCGCCTCGCCGCGATCGCCCACCACCACCGCCAGACCGGACACCCGGCTCCCACCGGCGACGACCTGGTGAAAGCGACGATGGCCGGGATCCGCCGCGGCTACGCCACCGCTGGCGACCGGCCCCGCACCCCGCGGGCCCCGCTGCTCACCGCCGACATCCTTGCCATCGTCGACAAGGCCCGCGCGAACAGCGCGGGCTGGGCGGACGAGGTGCTCGAACGCCGCGATACCGCGATCCTGCTATTGGGGTTCGCGGGGGCGTTCCGCCGCAGCGAACTCGTCGCCCTGACCTGTGGGGACATCAGCCTGCACCGGCTCGACGGCCTGCACATCAAACTGCGCAAATCGAAGACCGACCAGGAGGGCCGCGGCACCGTCCGCGCCCTGCCGTTCACCCCCAGCCATACGAGCTGCCCGCCGTGCGCGTGGATGCGGTGGGCGCAGGTGGTCGCCGCGTTCGACACCGGCGGCCGGCCCGCGGTGATCCGGCTGCTGCGCAGCGCCGAGCCGCTCGCGGCGCACGTGTGCCGCGGCACCCGCCCCCGCATGGTCCCGGCATCACCTCTGCTGCGGTCGATCCGTAAGAACGGCCACCTCTCCGACACCGCCTTGTCGGGGGCGGCGGTGCACCACGCGATCCGCCGCCGCGCCGAGTCGGCGGGCTATGACCCCGAGATCGTGAAGCAGCTCGGGGGGCATTCGCTGCGGGCCGGGTTCGTCACCCAGGCCTTCCGCAACGGCGCCTCCGCGCACGCGATCATGCGCCAGACCGGGCACACCACCCCCGCCATGCTCGAGGTCTACGCCCGCGAACACGCACCCCTCATCAACAATGCCGTCACCAACCTGGGGCTGTGAACGGGCATGAGTACCTCGATTGAGCGACTCGACGACTCCCCGGAAACGGTGTCCGGCCTGCGGATCCCGGCACGCTATCGGCACGACTGGGCACTGTTCGCCGACTGGTGCACCGCCACCGACCACCCGTGCCTGCCGGCCACCCCGGAGGCGCTCGCGGTGTTCCTGCGGGAGCATCCCGCCGCGCCCGCGACCCAGCGGCGGCGCGTGTCGGCGATCAACACCGTGCACACCCGCCGCGGCCACCCGGCGCCCGGCCGCAGCGAAACCGTCCGCCGCCGCCTCGACACCGCCCGCGCCGCCCGGCACGACCGACTCGCCCCGCTCCTGCTGCACAAAGCCGCCGAGCTGCCCACCACCGGCTGGCCGAGCGGGCTGTTCGGCCGCCGCGACGCCCTCCTCCTGGCCCTGGCGGCGACCGGGATGCCGTTCGCCCGGCTGGCCCGGCTGCGCCGCGGCGACATCACCGTCGACGCCGGCACCCTCGTCGCCACCACCGAGAGCGGGGAACGGCTATGTCTTCCAACGGAGTCCGCCGCCGCCGCGAGCCCGGCGGTGGGGATGTATTGCAGGTGGGCCGAGGTCCAAGCCTTTCTCGACGCGTACCCGAACACCGATCTGCTCGCCCAACACCTGACCGACCCGATCGAGGTCGAGCAGGTCGCGCTCACCGACCGCCAAGCCCGACAACCCCTGCTGACCCCGATCGACCGCTGGGGACACCTACCGCTGATGCCGCAACCGATGACCGCGCAGTCCATCGCCTCGATCGTCCGGGAGCATTTGTCCGGCCGGGTACGGGCCCGTGCGCCGCTGCCGCTGCGTAAGCAGAGCGATTGCAACGATGAGCCGACTGTGCAGATTGAGTCGGAGACCGACCTCGATCCGCATTACTACGAACGAGGTGGGTCAAGCCCCAGAAGGTGGTGTAGGACGGTGATCCCTTCTCCTGTCCTGACTATGCAGCAGGAATCGCGGCAGCAGGTTCCGTAACCACCTCCCCGACACTCTCCGGCGCGGTGCCCACAGCACGACAACGAGCCAGCACCTCGAGCCCGAGATACCGCCGGCCCTCCGTCCATTCATCGGTCTGCTCGGCCAGAACAGCACCGACCAACCTGACGACCGCGTCACGGTTGGGGAAGATCCCCACCGCATCGGTCCGACGTCGGATCTCTCGATTGAGACGCTCGGCCGGATTATTCGACCACACCTGAGTCCACACATCCTTCGGAAATGCGCTGAACGACAACAGATCCTGGCGGGCATTGCCCAGGTGCTCGGCGACCGCCGGGAGCCGGTCCTCGGTGTACTCGACAAGACGATCGAACTGGGCATCGACCGCATCGGCGGTCGGCTGGTCGTAGACCGAATGCAACATCGCCTTGACCGCCGGCCACATGCTCTTCGGACACACACCCATCAGGTTCGCCGCGTAATGGGTCCGGCATCGCTGCCACGCAGCACCGGGCAGGTTCGCCGCGATCGCATCGACCAGACCACGGTGTGCATCGGAGGTGACCAACCGGACCCCGCTCAGACCGCGGGCGACCAGGTCGGCGAAGAAGGTGTTCCATGCCGGCCCGGTCTCGCTGGTGGCCACGTGCAGGCCCAGCACTTCGCGGTGCCCGTCGGCGTTGACTCCGGTGGCGACCATCGCGACTGCGTTCACGACCTGCTTGTTCTCGCGGACTTTCATCGTCAATGCGTCGGCGGCGACGAACGTGAACGGGCCCGCGTGATCGAGTCGGCGTTGCCGGAACGCGGCGACCTGTTCGTCGAGGTCTTCGGCCATGCGTGAGACCTGGGACTTCGACAGTGCGTTGATGCCGAGGGTTTTGACCAGCTTGTCCATCCGGCGGGTGGAGACCCCGGCCAGGTAGCAGTCGGCGACCACGGTGATCAATGCCGCTTCGGCGCGTTTACGGCGTTCGAGGAGCCATTCGGGAAAATACGTCCCGGACCGGAGTTTGGGGACGGCGACGTCGATGGTGCCGACGCGGGTGTCGAGCGGGCGGCGTCGGTATCCGTTGCGCTGGTTGACTCGTTCGGTGGACTGTCGGCCCCATTCGGCGCCGCAGACCGCGTCGGCTTCGGCGGACAGCAGGGCGTTGATCATGGTTTGTAGCAGTTCGCGCATCAGGTCGGGAGACGCGTCGGTCAGGGCTTGGTGCAATACACCCGCAGGGTCGACAATGTGGGGTGCGGTCATCGTGATGACTCCGTTCGAGGATTCTGTGGAAGGTTGACTCGAAGGATCACGCGGTGACCGTTTCACGTCCAGCAGCGACACGCTGTCGGTTGTGGTGCTGGTCACCGGGTTACACCACTCTATGGGGCACTACTACGAGGTGTTGCAGCCCGCCGTCAGGCCCGCGACAGTCTGGACGGTCTCGCCGACGTCTTCGACGAGATCGAAGATCGCGCCGACGCCCTGCTCGAGGAACTGCTCACCGTGCTCGACGGGCTGTAAGGCGGCCACGTCACGATCAGGTCAGGCTGCTTGCGGTCCATCCCCCCACTTCGTGTGGACGAATTCCCGGAATACCGCGACGAGATCGGCATTCTGGCTGTGCGTTCGATGAGTGACGGCCAGGTTGGTGCTTCACCCACGCTTGAGGCCGGGCTGGGTGCGAAGCAGGTCCTTCGGCGTCTTGAGGACCTTGCCACCGAGGGTGACCATGCTCCGTTCTGCCTGAGCGAGGCTGAGCACACTTGTGTCGTAGTAGCGGCCTGCGGACACCAACAGTGTCGGACGAGCCCAGTAACGAGGTACCAACCGCAAGGGCTTTCCTGCGGCCAGGGGCAGCGCGACCTTCATCTGCTTCCACTGCTGGCTATGCGGGTCCCATGCCTGACGGGAAGAGAGACCGACCCGGCGACGTCCAGCGGGGAACTGCGGATAGCGAGAACGTGCTGCCTCGCCACGGGCGTGGCCTCAATAGCGGTCACTTCCTTCCTCGGTTAGCGAAAGGTCGCCGCACGAGCCGCTTGCGCCAACGCCGCGGAGCGATCATAGGAGGTGTGCACGGCGATTCCCCTCATGATCGCGGCTGCCGTATATGCGCCGGCGCAACTCGGGCACCATGGCGGTATTCGGACTGACAGTGCGCATACCGGATCTCCTGCGTTGCACACGCTGAAGACAGGAGTGTCATTGTTTATGTCGATCGGATCCGGCTTGCTGGCAGAGAGGAAGGGGAATGCCTGCCCGATTCCCTGGATACCGGGATCAGCGTTTCCAAAGTTGTGTGTTCCATCGTGCGCGACTCGGTCGCCGTCTCCTACCAGGATCGCGGAGAGGAAGTGAAATCGGGCGAGTTGCGAGGGGTCATAGGCTTGAATTATTCGATGCATCACCATTGCCCCTTGCGAGAATCCGCCGAGGAATACGGTTACGTGCGAGCACTCCGACAACGTCTGGACTTGCTGTAGGTACTGTGAGGTCTTGACGAAACCGTCGGCGATACCGTCGAAGTACGAGTTGCTTCCCACGGCGACGAGAGCAGCACTCGACACGTGCCGGGCAGGATAATCCACGTTGACCAGGTTGAGCTTCGATGCTCCGTTCGTTGTCCGAGAAATATGGTCCGCCATGGTTGTGTATACGGACCACATGGTGCCGCCTACACCAGTTTCCCCAGATCCTCGTGCAGATATGAGAATGAAGTCCGCGTTATTGCAAGCTTCCTTGATGGACGATCTAGCAGGGTCCGGCGCAGCGTTGGCAACGGACGGGGCCCACCATGACATCAAGGAAGCGACCAGGGCGGCTATGAGTAGCCCGGCTCTGCTCGCCTGACTGAAGCGCATTTCGGTGACTCCTTCTGTCGAGCGAAGCAAGACGGCGTCAGAACTTGGAATTCTTCTGAGTAAGAGAGAAGTTCGACCCAATCGATTGTTGTCTCGACCGGGCTGTTGGACATTGATACCAGATTCGTTCGGTTTCTGCTGCCCTGTCAGCTGTTCGGAGGACTATAACCTGTTGATAGGGAACTCTGGGAGACTGGCGGAGACACGATCGCTATTCAGAGTCCGTTCACAGCCCGAAGTCAACACCTATGGCGCCCTCGTGCCTGACTGATCTCGACGAGGCGTGCCTGCGGTTCATCGTGGGCTTCTCGCGTACGTGGTGAAGATGGTTGCATGCTAATCGGCGGAACAATCGATACGACGTGAACGGTGGCCCTACGGATACATTGCGTATCACTTCCCGAGGACGATCTTCGCGCCCCTTGCAGCGTCGTCGCAGGTGATGACGTAGCCGTACTGTTCCTGCTCGCCAGCACCAAGGACACCACATGTGTATGTCCGCACAGGCCAGGTCCGGTCGTTGATCGTGGCGAGCAGTTCGCGGAAGGTCGCTTCAGCTTCGCTGCATTCGAGTGGAACGTTGATGAGGCTCAGCGAAGGTGCTCGCTTGTGCTCGTCGAAAGTGCCCACTCGTGGGCGGGTTCACTGTAGCGGTTGCCGGGTGCCGGTGGTGGCTTGACGGAGCTTTTCCGACCGGGCGTGGTGATCACGCAGCCGGTAGGAATCCCCGTCGAGGTTGAGTACCACCGATCGGTGCAGAAGCCGGTCGAGCATCGCGGCGGCGACGGTCGTATCGCCGAGGACCTCACCCCACTCTCCGACACCCCGGTTGGTGGTGATGATGATCGAGGTCTTCAGATAGCGTTGCGCGACAACCTGAAACAGTGCGGAGGCGGCCTCGCCGGGCAGGGGTAGGTAGCCGAGTTCGTCGATCACCAGCAGCGTCGGGCCGGCGTAGAACCGCATCGTCGTCGCCCACCGGCCTTCGATCGCAGCGCGATGGCAGCGGGCGGCCAGATCGGCGGCGGTGGTGAAGTAGGTGCGATAACCGGCATGCGCGGCCGCCCGCGCCAAGCCCACCGACAGGTGGGTCTTTCCGACCCCCGGCGGCCCGATGAGCAGGACGTTCGTCGCGGTTTCGAGGAACCGGCAGGTGCCCAACTCGGCGATCAATGCCCGATCGAGGCCGGGGGCGGCGTCGAAGTCGAAGTCCTCGAGACAGGCCGGGGTGGGCAGGCACGCGAACCGCAACCGCCCGGCGAGGCGGCGGGCTTCGGTGGCGTCGACCTCGATCGACAGCAGCTGTTCGAGCGCTGCGGTCATCGACAGACCGTCCTTCTGGGCTCGGTCGAGCACCGACGGCAGCGCTTCGGCAGCGTCGTGCAACTTGAGCGTCGCCAAGTGTCCTCGCAGACGCTGATAAAGACTTGCCGAGGTCGCGGTGGTGTCGGGGGTGGTGGTCATACGAGGGTGTTCCTTCCGCGGGCTGCGCGCTCGTAGGCGGCCAGGTCGACCACCGTCGATCGCGGTGTCGTCGACGGTGGGTGGCGGTCCGTGGTGTTGGTGCGCAATGCTGCTGCCGCAGTGAGCGCCTCGGGTCCGGGTGGGATGCGTTCTTTGCGGCGGTGCGGTCGGCCTCCGGCCGCGGCACCGGCCATCGCGGCCTGTTCAAGGGCGTGAACGTGGCCGTGATCGCGCACCACGGCGCCGGCCCCGTCCGGCGCCAACCGGTGGCGGGCGACGGTGATCTGCGAGGCGGTGACGATGTCGATCACCTCGTCGCCGAGCTGCCGGGTGACGGTGACCTGCGCTGCGGCCAGTTCCGGGGGCACCGAGTAGCGGTTGCCGCGGTAGGCCACCAACGCCTGCCTCGAGACGGTGCGCGGTTCGCTGAGCACCACCGGATACGGACTGCTCGGCATCGACGTCAACGGTTCCCGGTCGGCGACGGTGCGCACCGGGGCCTTGCCGTCGGCGGTGGCCCGCATCCGGGCATCGGCGCGTCGACTACAGAATTTGTCCACGCTCGCCTGGGCCTGCTCGACGGTGAGCTCGTCCGCCACGGTGCGCCACCATCGCTGGGCCGCAGTGTGATTGGACTTCTCGACGACACCCTTGCGATTGCCGGACCGCGGTGGGCAGATCGCCACCAACACGCCGTAATACTTGGCGACCCCGGCGAAGGAGGCAGTGACTTTTCCGCTGTCGGGGTAACAGACCGTCGACATTCGATCGAATCGCCAGGTGTGGGTCAGGCCGCCGAGTTTTCGGCAGATCCGGTCGAGGCCGTCGATCAGATGCGGCTGGGTCATGGCCGGGGCGAGCACCCCGCGCCACCGACCCGAATGCGCGAGCGATCCGACCAGCAGATATGCGGTCTTACCCCAGCCCCACGAGGCGGGTGGGTTCGGCAGCTCGACCCAGTCCCACTGGGTTTCCGCCCCCGCCGGATGGTCGATGACCGCGTTGGGGCGGTCGGTCGCGCACGCGCAGGCTTGGCAGACGGGCCGGAGCTTGCGTTGCCGGATCTGGCGGGTCAGCGTCTGATACGAGGCGGTGTAGCCGAGGTCTTCGAGTTCGTCGCACAAGGTCCGTGCCCACAGATGCGGATCCTCGGTCAGACGAGCGGTGACGTAGTCGACGAACGGTTCGAACGGATCCTCACCAGCGGGTTTACGGATGCCGGGGGTGGTGGTGCCGTTCAGATAGTTGCGGATCGTGCGCCGGTTTCGGCCGGTGTGCCGGGCGATCGCCGAGATCGTCCAGCCTCGTTTGTGCAGTGCGTGGATCTCCACGTCTTCCTCCCATGTCAACATGAGAAAGCGGTCTCCTTCGGGGTGCTGGTGCGTGGTCAGAGACCACCAGCATCGAAGGAGACCCGCCCTCATCGGCGGAGCCACACGGGTGAGCACTTTCGGTGAGCAGGTCTGAGCAGGATCAAAGAGCGCCATCAACGTTTGAGGACTTGATAGTTACGGTCAAGGTGTTGCCGCTCCGCGGGTCGGTTATCTGGCCGCATCGGGTGTTCTGGACGACGGGGCCAGGAGCTCCGGCGTTCGTGGCAGCGGCTGCAGGCTGGTCAGTCGTGGTGCGGATTACCTCGAAGCTGGCGCTTTGCGCAGCGAGTCGCGGATTGACCAGCGATGCCAGCGGACCCATCACGGCGCCGCCAAGCAGGCCAGTAATGGCTCCGAAAACTGATCCGCCGACAGCTCCGGTGCAGGCGATGACACCCTTGACTAGATCGCCCATGCGAGCGCCTGTGAGGCCCCCTTGCAGGTCATTGAAGGTCTCGCTCAAATCGATCAGACACTGGATCGCTGCTTTGTCTTCGAGAATTCGCTGGTACTTCCCAGGCGCGAACTTGCTCATCACGGTGCCGATGCCGTAGCCGGTGAGGCCAACCAGATAGACTCCAAGGTCGTAGCTCAGTACGCCAGACTTAGGTGACATGTTGTACTGTCCGAAGTCCAGCGAGATTGACTGGCCAGGAAGAAGAATCCTGTCACTGTCTGCATCGTTGTCCAAGATCTCCCTGTAGAGGGCGACAGCCGGAATCGCTTCGGCATCGCCCAGACTCCCAGAAGTCTCTATCGGGTCCGGATTGGTCTGTACCTTCCAGATGTACGGGGAATTCGAGTAGAGGTCGATGCCGAGCGTGCCCTCCTGAGCGGCTTTGTTGAGCCGAATACACGTCCACGCCACATCGCCCGATACTGGGCTGACTGTGTACGAGGTTGACGTGAAGTCAGCGGACTCTCCGACACAGTCCGGCTTCGGGAAGCTGAGGCCGAAGACGGACGTAAACGCGGCGCCCACCTCTTTGATGATCGCATCGGGTTTCAGGAATCCTGGCCATCCGAACGACAAGTGGGGAGCTTGGCCGGTGAGGGTCTGGGTGTCCTGGTTCCAAGTCGCTTCGAGTACGTCGACTGAATCACTTCCCTCGGACTGTAGCAATAGGACCGGTATGTGGCCGGCGTCGACTTGTCTTTGTGCTTCGGCGCCGTCGAGCTTGAACGAGAAGGTCACGGGGACGGCCGGCTGGGTGTTGCCATTGTCGATCTTTACCTCGACGGGAGCGCTGAAAACCTCGACCATCTCGTGTACGTCATTCGGCAGCGCCTTGTCTGATGAGGAGGCTGTAACTGTGCTGCCGATGGGCGCGACGCCGGCCGGCCCGGTGATCGTCATCGGTCCCTGGGCGACCTCGAAGCCGCCCTCGCTGACCGTCACGCTGTCAGGGGGGCTCGCCACTTCGGATGAGCACGACGCAAGCAAACACGCGACGACACCAACGGCGATTGCAGGCAGCGCTGAGTTGCCGAGCCACTTCGACCTCATAGATCCTCCTACGATCAGAACCGAATTATGCTCATCGACGACGGCCTTTCGGGATCCGTGGCCCACTGGCAGGCTGCCGGTAAATCAACCGCAATTTGCAAATCCAACCACTTAGCACCGGATCCCGGCTAATTTTCCCGCGACCGCCCGGCGACAGGGTCCCCCAAGTGCACTTTCCTCCGCGCAGATCGACCACCGCCTCAGTGCAATTTCGGGCGTGAACCTGTGGAGTCCGCTATTAGTTGCGGACGGGGACAGGGTAGCTAACGACTTCACAACCAAATTCGGCGGTGCACCGCCGGCCTCTGCTGGCGTAGGCCAGCATTCACGTTCTTGGGTACGGACAGCCAGCCACACAACTTTCAACTCCAAGACGTCTGAACCGTCACAGGTTTGATGCGGTTTGATGCCGCTTCCTTTCTTGGGAGAGGATGCACATCGTGTCCAAGCGTCACCCTGCCGAGCAGCGTGAGCGAGCGGTGTTGTTCACCGAGCGCGCTGTCCAGGTCGGCCCACGCACATAGCTGTCCAGGTCGGCCCACGCACATACCGGAACTGGAACCGCCCCACCCTCGCAGCGCACCGTCACCGACGCACACCTGACGAACGCCCTGCGTGGGACCGTCGGAACTGCCGAGGGCCTCTACGGACGACGGAAGATGACCATGATCTACGGAGGCGGGGCCACGGGGTCGCGGCGTGCACCGTCGACCGACTCATGCGCGACGAGGGGCTATCCGGAGCCGTTCGCGGCCGTCGGTACCGCACCACGATTCCCGGCGAGAAGGAGACCAAACGTGCGTCTGACCTGGTCGATCGTGATTTCACGACCGAGGCGCCGAACCGGAAATGGGTCACCGACTTCGGAGTTCCATCAGGAGTACTCGGGCGGACTGGCGCATCGCATCGTCTAGAGGCTGGTGCCGCACCTTGGACACCAGGTCGATGATGTCGTCCTGCACCGTGCCTGCCGTTCGCAGTGGTGCAGCCGATGTGGAGGGTCCGGCAGAGGATGCTGCGGGATTGGCATCGGGGTGGGGCCGCACGAGCGCGAGGAGCGAGACCCATGGTGCTGATCCGAGGACGGTCGCGTAGACGATGTCGGCAGGGGAGGGTTGGAGGCTCATTTCTTCAGGAGTCGGCGGCTAGAGTTCGTCGAGCGCGATCAGGCCATCTTGCACGGCCCGCGCTACGAGTGCCGCCTTGGTGGAGGCGGGGCGTCCTACCAGGGCGTATTTCCGTCGGATCCGCATCAGGTGTGTGCTCACCGTGCTTTCGGTGACATACAGTCGGCTCGCAACAACGCCCTTGGAGTCGCTGCGCAGCCACTCGAGGAGAACCTCGACTTCGCGGGACGACAGCTTGGGGCGAAGGACGCTCGTCTGTCGATGCGACAGCGGAGGATGGCATCGAAGCACTGCCGGGGACCGCGGAGTGGGTGGCGGATACAACGCGTCCAACTCTCCGCCGAGGGCCGCGCGTTCTGCGACGCTTCGATAGGGGACGTGGTCGAGTGTGCTGGTCACGGTATCTCCTCGCGGGGTATGCCGCATGCCTCTTCGGGCAGTTGGTTTCGAGGTCCGACCGTATGTCGCCGGGAGGTGCGCGACCAGACCGATCTTCCTCGACCTGCAAACCACGGTCATAATTACTTGAAGAAAACAACAATATTCCGGGGCGGCCGCACACCATCTTCGGTTCCGCTCTGCCCACCGAACCGATTCGCTTTGATTCTCCACCGCCGCAGAGACATACACGCGCCACCGAGGAATGAATTAATCGGATGGTGGGCGCGCGTGGCCGTCCTGACCGAACTCGGTCCGACGTGTGCCAGTGTCGGCGCTGGTCAAGACCGTCGCCAGGCTCGGCCGTCCAGGTGGTAGGACGCGGACAGTGATCGACCCTGTCCGGGCGGTGTCGATTTCGGCAGTGATCGCTGCCAGGAGCTTGTCTTGAATGTCGGTGGTCACCTCGTCGAGCCCGTGCTCGTCGAAGAGATTGACCTCGACTCCGCGGCTGCGCGCGGCCCGGGTGGCGGCCGCGACGCGGGTGGCCGTGAGCGCGGGTGCTCGCAGACTGTCGCGCAGTTGAGCCTCGAGCAGGGTGCATTCGAACAGGTCTGCTTCGTCGAGTTCGTCGGCGGTGGCGATGCGGTCGAGGAGTGGTCGGGCGAGCGTGTCGAGACGAGCGAGTTGTGCGTCGCGCTCGCGCATCATGGTGTCGGCGGCAGCTTCGGCTGCGGCATTGTGCAGGGATCGCTTGCGCAGTTCGAAGATTGTGCGAGCCATCGGCCGGATGGTGAGCGCGAAGAAGGTCGACATCAGCAGCGGTGCGAAGTTGATCACCGATATGGCCAGCCCGTGGAGTCCGCCCTGTCCAGTGGCGGCCGCCCACACTATGCAGACTCCGATCATCAGCAGGAATCCGACCCACGCCGCGAGTGTGCGGCCGCGGACGCACATGAAGGTGTAGATGGCTGTGGCCGCACTGAGTGGCCATGTCTGCCAGTGATGGGCCATGGGGACGGGCAGGACCGCGAACACCATCGCCGAGGTGCCGGGCCCGATGCAGGCGAGCGCGACCGTCGTTGCGAGGGGGAGCGGGTCGCCGGGCACCGTCACCAAGGACAGTGCTCCGAGGCTGGCTACCCCCACGGCCAGCGCAACGGGCCAGTACGGCTCGATGCCGTCGCGGAAGGTGTACGCCAGCACCGCTATGGTAAGGGCGTAGAAGGCAACCAGGACGAGGGCGGTGCGGGTGTGCATGCCTAACAGTTCCCGCACATCCCGGGTCCCATCCGCGGGTGGCCGTCTCATTCGCTTGCCCGCCACGACAGCAGCACCCGCGTCCCCCTGCCCGGTTGCGACTCCACGACGGCGTCGCCTCCGGGTAGCTGCCGCAGGCGCCCCACAATGCTGACCGCGACCCCCAGCCGATGTGGTGACACCGCAGACACGTCGAACCCCCTGCCATTGTCGAGGACTTCGACCTTGAGTTGTCCCGGTCGAATACGTACGCTAACGGAGCGCTCGGCTTTCTCCCCGGCGTGGAGCATGCTGTTGCGGACCGCCTCGCTCACGGCGGCGCCGATCGTGCGCACCGCCTCGGCGGGCAGCGATGCGGGCATCGCCTGCGGTTCGAGATCCGCGCGAACCGCGATGCTAGGGGCGACCGCCGTGGCAGACGTCCGCAGATGCGCCACGGCGGTCTTGGCATCAAAGTCGTCGTCTGGTGCCGGATTCCGGAACTCGTCCAAACGCACGATCGCGTGCTTGGCCTGACGCGACACCGCCGGGCCCGCGCCTAGGCGGGCCGCCGACAACAATGTCGCCATCACATGGTCATGGATCAGCGCCCCGAACCGCTTGCGTTCGGCCAGCCGGGCGGCGGCACGCGCTGCGTGGGCAGCGGCTTCGTGCGAAGTGGCCCGGGTGTCGTCCAGGATCCGTCCCGTCCGCAGCGCCATGATGGCCGCCGCCACGAACAGCAGGCAGAACATGAATCCGAACATGATGTCCGGGAGGAGGGGGCCATTGACCCGGCCCACATGCGAGCCGTGGTTGAACACCTGAACCGCGACAGTGGCTACGAGCAGGTATCCGACCGCGATGCCGGCGGGCCATGCCACTGTTGCGGCCAGAGCGGCAAGTCCGGGAAAGAGCACCAACCAGAAGCCGGTCCGATCCGGACTCGGCGGCCCGACCCACGCCAACGGCCACGTCAGTGCGATTCCCATGTATGCCGTCGCGGCGACCGCGGCCACCGTCCGAATCCGGCCCGCGCCTTCGCGCACCCCCGCGGCGCCGAGCCAGAGACCGGACCCGAACACCACTGCCACCGCCACCGGCGTCCACCATGTCCACAGGTAGCCGGCGAAGGAGATGATGTTCGGAAGCAACAGCAGCAGATAGAAGATGTAGCCGGCACCGATGAATTGCGCGAAGGCCCGCACGATTCGATCCGATGAGGACTCCGAACCCGCAGCGTCTCCGACGGTCATCGCCGGTCCGGGCGTCTGGGGATCGGCAGATAACCGTCCTCGAGCGCTCGCTTGTACAGGTCGGTCTTGCTCGGTGCCGGGCGACCGGCCTCGGCGTACTTGGTGCGAATTCGTTGCAGGTACTCGGTCACGGTCGGCGTTGCCAGACCCGTCAAGCGGGCGACCCGTTCCGTCGTCTCCCCGGAGGCGTACAACTCCAAAACATGCAGTTGCCGGGGGCTCAGCCCGACCTCGGACAGCGCCGGATCACTGTCGATGGCGGCGGCCCAGTCGGTGGTGACCACCTGCTCACCGAAGGCGGCAGCGCGAATCGCCTGCACCACCACCGCGTTGGTCTCGGACTTGCGTACCACTCCGAGTACCCCTGCCGCCGCTGCTAAGCGCACCAGGTACGGGTCCTCACCGCCGGTAAATACCAGAGTTCCGATGCCGCCCGCGGTCAACCGCTGCACGTTCCCGGTCGGCGAGGAACCGTCGCTCAGCCGCAAGTCGAGAATCACTAGATCGAGATCGGATGTCACGGCCAACAACTCGTCGACAGTCGGGGCACAGGCCACCAGCGTCAAATCGGCCTGGTCGGCAAGCATCGCCGACAAGCCCGACACCACCGATTCGTGGTCCTCGACGGCGCCGATTCGGCGGGGCAGTCGACGAAGTGGCTCTGAGAGGCATGTGTCACCGTCGTGACGTCGGATTCTCACGAACACTCTGATCGCCTCCCGCACCGAAAGTGTTTCATCGCCGCCCTCATGTAGCTCGAATCGAAGGGGTTGCGGCGCACGTACACCGTCGCAGTTACCGCCGCGGACCGGATCGACGATGGCGCCGACGTAGAGACTCCGCGGCTACCTCCGCTCGCGCGCGTATGCCTCTGAAAGTCGAGCGTATTCGGCACGTGCACGAACATGCTCGACATGGCGGCACGGTTCGGGATCTTTGTACCGTGGAAGAACAAGAATTAGCGGCCAGATGCTCATCAGGAACGTTGCTCCGCTGAAGAACGCATTCCAACCACCATTGATAATCTTGATCGGAACACCGTGCTTCTTCCAATAATAGTTCTTCACGACAGGGATGCTGATCAAGAAATAGACGGTACAGAAAACAAGCCAGTAGAGCAGGAATTCCGTGGAATCCATGACGATTCTCCTTGCGCTCGCACGGCGAATGGCGGTTGATCGACCTAGGATGAGTAGATCAAGCTAGCGGGACCGCGAATCGGAGGGACAGCCCGACAAACTTGTTGCTTGGACTCGTGAGGGCGGGGCCCGCAAAATCCGCGGGCCCCACTCACGTCCTATTTCTGCCCCGTGCCCTTACACGCCGCGCAGTTGACCCAATTTCCGAAATCACTGTGCCCACCCGTTCCATTGCAACGTGGGCACGTCGCCCGACCCATCCTGCGCAAGAACTTCATTCTGATCCCCTTTCACATAGACCGATACAGCTATGATTTTCACACTCGTATACCGAAACGCGCTATCGCTCGAACGGGTGACACGCAAGGACACATGTGTCCAATGAATTACCGAAACCTGCGGGTGGGCGCGGCGATGAATGACTCGAACTTGTAGTAGGCGGTTCGAGCGCGACGGGGTCTTCGGGCAGACCATCTTCGGACAAACCAAATGAGGGTTGGCGTGCCGAGAACACCCGAGTTGCCAGTCCCTTCTGGATCTGCGCGAGTTCCGAATGGGTAGTCGTCGCAGCTACGCACGAGAGTGGTGAGCGCAGGCAGAACCTCGACAGCATGCCGCTGGTGTGGGTGTTCGCCGATGTCGCTGTGGTCACCGGGGGACTGTTCCAGTCGGGATTGACTTCCCTAGGTTGTTCACGATCGTGAGCGTCGCGCGCTGACGTTAATCTCTGTGGCGTCATATTTCGGCCGGGAGAACTCCGGCCGGCCAGTCGTTTGTTAACTGCGGTGCTTCTCACCATATGCCTTGTGGATCGGCACATGTCGGTCGAACGGGGGATGTCCGGCGATCAGCATTGGTGTGAGCATGGTGACCGAAAAGCGTGTGGCCAGCGAGTTGCGGAGGAAATATGTTAGGCAGATCAGCAGTTCAGTACGTCCGGGTCCGCAACGCGGTCGGCATCGCGGTAGCTCTGGCCGCGGCCTCCGTCGCTGCTCCTGCCACGGCGTCTACGAGCCCGCTGACCGGAAGCGCTGGCAGCAGCGATACCGGCAGCAGCGTCGTCGACCTTGGCAGCAGCGTCGTCGACCTCGGCAGCAGCATTGTCGGCAGTGGCAGTAGCGGGCTCTTTGCGCCGACCCAACGGTGCGATGAATCGACCCTGTCCGGCGGCGAAGGCATCACCGACACTGTGCATCAGCTCGGTAGAGGGGGGCCGACGTCGTTCGTTCTGCGTTTTGAGACCTACGACGTCCCGGACCAGATCGAGGTCTTCTACGAAGGAGCCCTGCTCCACAACACCGGCTATATCGGCGACAACGTCAACGAAGGAACTGGTTCGGCAATGATCAATGTGCCGGCTGGGAATGCGACGTCGGTATTGGTCCGTGTCACCGGTCTCAGCGGCACCGATTGGGATTACACCGTCCACTGTCCGATCGTGTGACCTTCGACCGGTCTCCGGGACAGTGGCCAAAGGCCGTCATCGGAGCCGCCACCATCTCGCATCGTGCCCGTGGGTCTTTCTCATAGACCCACTGGCACTCTCACCTCCGCTTGGTACGTGAGGGGGCTGCCGCGGATGCGGCAGGATCCGTGGCGATGTCAGCAACAACATGATCGAGTGGAGCGTGCGTGCCGAAACCTCGCTCGCCGCCGAAGAGGCTGCGCTCGGATGCGGCTGTCAACCATCTCGATGGATGTTGCGCCGGTAGGGGGCGAAGACGCCGCTCAGCTTCGCGGTCATGTGGTCTCTGATCAGCCGCAGGAAATCCCACTGTCGACACACTCTCACGGCTCCGCAATACGCAATTCACCGATCGATGGACACCCCCCTGCCGGGAGGACGGCTAACATCACAGGGCTGCTGATGCGCAAATTAGGAGGGCATGTGCTGGCTGAATTGGTGAAGGGACAGAACATGCCTCTCCCCGGCACCGCTGTGCGCGTGGCGATCACAGCGGCAACGCCGTTGGACGTCTCCGCGGTGGTAGTCGGGAAAGACGGCAAGGCCCGCCGGGACGAAGACTTCGTGTTCTACAACGCGCCGACGCATCCCACCGGAATCGCACTCATAGCGGCCGGTACCGCCCTGGACTGCGAACTCGGACGCGCCGATCCCGACGCGGAAAAGGTTGTTGTGTTGCTGTCAGCCGATGACCGACCTGTTCCCGCATTCGAGGTGCGCCTGGTGACGGCCGGAGCCGACACCTCCGAGTCCTTTGCTCGGTTCCTGGTCGCACCGTCACACAACGAGACCGTGGTAATCGCCGTCGAACTGTACCTGCGCAACGACCAGTGGAAGGTCCGCGCCGTCGGCCAAGGATATGACGATGGACTGGCCGGGGCAGCAAAGGATCTAGGAATCGAGATCGAGGACGCCCCCGACGTCACACCGCACACCCCAGCTGATCCTCAAATCAGTTCTACACCCGCACATCAGGATGGCCCCGCCGGACCACTCGACTCCTCGCCAGCTGCCTCCCCACTCCCGATCACTCCCGAACCGGCCGTCGCCCCGCAAGCGCGGAGCGCCCCGGTGGTTGGGCCCGCAGCAGAACCGCAGCTAGTCGAACGGGCCCGCCGTTTGGACGTCGACATATCCGCTCAGCGTCGGCTGACCGAGATCTCATCGATGCTCACACGGCTGGTCGAGGTCATAGCCAGCACCTACCCACAGACCGAAATCGACCGCCGGATCACCGCCCTCGACCACACATACTCCAGTCGCTCCGAGCAGCTCAGCAAGACGATGGAGACTCTTCGATCGGCCCTGTACCACAAGTACCGAAGCAAACTTCCCAATGGGTGGGATCAGCTGAGCGACTATCCGAACACCAACGCGCCGACAACACCAGACCGATGGACGGACGAAGGCAACGCGCTGATTCAGCAAATCGTCCAATCCGGACCCGTCTTGCTCAAGGCCAACCGCCTAACGTTGATGTCAGAGCTGGTGAACGCGACCCGCGCGCTGCTCAGCTCCTACAAGAGGGCGGTAACTACCCTCGAAGATGAAACTGCACGCAGACACCAAGCCATCTACGAAGACGAGTTCTCGACATTTGTGCGCAAGGCCGAGTCGTCGGGACACTCAGCGATTCGCACCTGGGAAGCCAGCGCCCGTGCGACGCTGCCTCACCCACACCATACGATCCGCCCGGTATGGCTGTCGGATGTCGCCGCGACTGCATTGACCACCGGCGTGGGCACCTTACATTTTCCGCTCGGACAGGTCGCCGCCACTTCCGTCAACTACGACCTGGGCGTGAATCCGGGCCGCTCGACCTCCACCACACTGAGCAAGCGCACGGACCTTCCTCTGTCCCGGGCAGTCCATTCGATTCCCTACATCGTGGATCTCGACGAATGCGGCGGCTTCGTCACGGACGACAGGCGCATCGTCGAAAACGTGGTGTTGGACATGCTGGCCTTGCTGCCGGCCGGAAGGGTCAAGATCGACGCAGTCGACCCTGTTGAACTCGGCGCTTCCCTGAATTTCCTCTACGGTCTCGGGGATGCAGGCCCGAAGGTGTTCGGGGACAAGATATGGGGCAGCCACAACATCAGCGAATTGCTGATAGAACTAGAAAACCACGTTGCGTTCGTAACGCAGAAATACCTACAGGGCACGCACGAGACACTGACCAGCTACAATCGAGAGGCCGGTGAGGTCGCCGAGCCGTACCGGCTGGTGTTGCTGTTCGATCATCCAAAATCGTTCTCCAAGGACGGCGAGAACTGGGACCGAGAGGCCCTGACCAGGTTACGCCGTCTGGCTGACGTCGGCCGGCGGGCCGGTGTGTTCCTCCTTGCCACTGTCCCAGCGGCCACCTCACCACACGAGGCCGTCAAACCAGCAGAACTGAGCGCATTAGCCTCGGCCATGACCAGCGGCCGAGACCCGGAGATCGTACAAGCGTTGGGTCTTCCGACCAGTGGATCCAGAAAGGGACCGGTGCATCTGTCGGACATCATCTGGCAGCTGACATCGGACACCCCGCCTACCGAGCAGCAGTTGGCTGATCTCCTTGCACATATCGAACGCCAGATGCACGCTGCGGCGAACGTGCAAGTCGACCCGGCCAAGGTATACGCACTCGCACAGGCCGAGGCGCACCGCGCCGCTGCCAAGGGGACTCGACCTGACCAGGTCATCGCCGATCCCCACAATCCGAAGACCTGGTGGAGCGATCATTCCGCCAATGCTGCGGTGTCCCGATTCGGGCGCATGGGCGCTTCAAATGTTGCGGAACTGCGCATCGATTCCGGGGATTTTCCAGGCGCACTCGTCGGCGGTCGTACCGGTTCCGGAAAATCAGTGTTGCTGCACTCCTTGATTCTCGGCTGGGCGATGCAGTACCCGCCGGAAGAACTCGAGTTCTACCTGATCGACTTCAAAGAGGGCGTGGAGTTCAAACCATACGCAGCCGGGCTGTTGCCTCACGCTCGCATCGTGGCGATCGAAACCAACCGTGATTTCGGTATCAGCGTCCTCGAAAGCCTGGACGAGGAGATCGAGAAGCGAGGAGAACTCTTCAAAGCAGTGGGCGGCGGAGAGGTCAATTTCGGCACCTACCGGAGTCAGTCCGGCGAACAACTGCCGCGGATCATCCTGGTCATCGACGAGTTCCACATGATGCTGGAAGAAGAAGACGAGGCCAGCCGAAAGGCTGCGGCGCTGATCGAACGGGTCATCCGGCAAGGACGTGCCTTCGGCGTTCACGCAGTCCTTGCGTCTCAATCCGTGTCCGGAAGCGCCCAGAAAATTCGTGTGGCCCTTGATCAGATCAAGACTCGACTGGTTCTGTCGAGCTCGTCGAAAGACTCCGAGCTTCTTCTCGCAGACGGCAATGTAGATGCTCAACTGCTCGACAAGCCCGGCGAGGGCATCATCAATACCAAGGGAGGAGTGCGCGATGCAAACAACCGATTCCAATGCGCGTACTGGTCGGGACAGGATCGGGAGGACGTAATTTCAGCCCTGCACGCATTGGCCCAACAGCGTGGATTCACCCGCCGGCCAGTGGTGTTCGAAGGGAATGCTGAAGCGCCGATCACAGATCAGCCATCGTCGCTATTTACTCGTTCATCGCCCATTGGCGAGTTGGTGTTGCCCGTGGGTGCTCCCATGTCCTTGGCTGACCCGGTGTGTATGCGGGTTGCCCGTGCCGCCGGTGGGAATATGCTGGTAATCAGTCCGGATGCGCTCGACTCGCTCGCACTGATGACGGCGTCACTGTTGGCAACCGGCATCACCGTCGACGCCGTCGACTTCGCCGCGATGGCCTCACCATGGGACGAGGTTTTCAAGGGATTCACTGCGTACGGCGCCCGTCTGACGCACAGCCGTCAGTTCCCGTCCCTGCTGTCCGAACTCAATGAGCTGGTCATGGAGCGACATGCCCTCAACGACTTCCGTGGCCGTGGCCGAGTGCTGGTACTACCGGGTCTGCAGCGAGCACGCGACCTGAATCCCGACGACTACGACGACAAGTCGCCATCCAAGATCCTGGCGGCGATCCTGCGGGATGGTCCGGAGGTAGGGGTGCATGTCCTGGCGTGGGCAGATCGATACGCGACATTCCAGCGGCGGTTCGACCACGCATCCGCCCGCGAGTTCTCCCACAAGCTACTCGGTCCGCTCAACGAGTCCGATTCGCGGGTTCTGGCCGACTCCACAGCCGCCGCCAAGTTGACTCCGGCGCAGTTCCTGTACGACGATTTCGACACTGGTCGGCAGCTTGTGACTCGTCGGTTCAGTCTTCCGAAGGATCCCGTTCCGGATAAGACCCTTGTGGAGACAACGCAGTGGCTGTGGTCCTTGGCGGAGCAGTCGACGGATACGAGCGATGTCTGACGCGGCGCATGTCGACCCCGACGCAGTAGTTCGATTGGGTGCCGACTTGAACAGCTACACCCGCGTCGGTGATGAGGTCAGAGCGGCAGCGGCGTCCGCAGCCGCATCCGTGCTCCGGCACATCGATGCCGAACTCGACCGGCGCCGGCTCGAACTACAGCGGGCCGAGGACGCCTATGCGGCGTGCATGCGCGGCGAAGACGCCGACTGTAGCGTCGAACGACGGCAGGTGAACCGAGCCCAGGTGCGGCTGACCGTCGCCCAAGGGTGTCTGCAGCGTTTCCGGGTCGCTAAGGAGCAATACGACCAGGACAGTGCCCGATATCGATCCGCGGTGTCGCATGTCAACGACCAGGCACAGAGGCGACTAGCGCAGATCGCCACAGATTTGGGGATATACCAGCAATTCGCATTGCACACCAGCCCGGGGGGCGGACATACGGTGGCGTTCGGCGGTGGGGGCCGCCACACGTCGTCCGGAGCCAGTACCGGGGGCGGTTGGTCCGTCGGTACCGGCGGTCCTGGTCAATCGACGGGCGACATCGTGTACAGACCGCCCGGCATCCCTGACGGCTATTCGCTGGTGCCGCTGGCGCTGATCGATGATTCGGACAGCCGGGTGGGAGGTCCGGAGGACTTCAAGATGGACTGTTCTCCTGAGGATCTCGAGTGGGGATTCACAGCACTGCAGCAGGTTGTCCTGCCAGCACTGGCTCGTGGCAAGAGCCTGGACTACTTCCGAGATCGGGACACTCGCGATGGACTGATGGGCAATCGCAGCTACTCCGACACTTACACCGGATTCTTCGGTGCGTCGGAAGCTCCACGCTTCACCCGACAGGTGAACGGGACCTTTCGTATCGCGAATGGATTCCACCGCGTCTGGGTAGCCCGACGGTTGGGTCTAGATTCTGTTCCCGGCCAGGTGGTGGACTAGATGAGCCGACTGCACCGCAGCAGGGAAATCCATGCCCAGAACATCAACCGCCGTCGCGCCGCTGAATCCGCTGCAGGAGATCTATGGCGGGACGTGGTGTTCAAGCGGATCGAAGACCGGGAACTGGCCGACCTCGATGCGGCAGACCATCGTTTTCAGGCGTCGTTGATCGAATTCGACCTCGAGATCGACCGGATCCTGGGCACCCTGGACGGGCACTGACCAACACACTCGACAACCACCGGAGACCGAGGAGACGACATGGCCGGCGTCAACGCTGATCCCAGCTCACTGCGCACACTCCGCGCCGACATCGATCGGACGCAAAGGGAGATCAAGCAGGCGATCGCTCGCACTCGCGGTGCGTTGCGCAGCGCCCAGTGGAAGGACTCGATGAAAGATCAGTTCGAGCGAGAACTGGAATCGACACTGCGCACCCTCGATGCATTCGACCGCAACGCCGACCAACTCAAAGCGCACCTGGACCGGAAGGCCCGCGAATTGGACCAATACCTGGGTCGCTGAAGTATGACAGGAACCCATGTGACCTTCAGTATCGAGGCGACTTGTGGCTGGCCTAATGTTGCGGTGCGCTGCGATACCACCTCCCCTCAAAGTTCGACCCGGAGTTGTCGCCAGCTACGCACTTGTCCGGCGCCAAAGGAGGCTGTCGGAGCATGCACGGCACCGATGGTGGTTACGCTTTCTGTGGTGACGGCTATCGCTCAGACCTTGACCACCGAAGCGAGTGCTCGGCACACCTTCCTTCCTAGCCGAAACGTGACGGCCGAAGAGACAACTGTGGAATGCGTGCTCCGACCGGGTAGGACCGCACTAGTCGAAGCACCTTGCCGCAACGGGTGCGCCAATTCCGCCTCGTAGAATCGGTCCCGCGTCGTCCTGTCGGCATCGATGCGGCTATGGCAGCTACCGGATCCACGCTCGAATCCGGTACTCAGCGCGGGCTGGGTACCGGGAAGCTGGAGCGGCCCCTTATCTTCTGTTGGGTGGTCTAGCGGGGGCATGATCGCCTCACCGTTCTGTTCCCTGCGAGTGCATTGGTATTCGGAGGGTTCCGTCAACTCGAAGGAGTCCATTTCATGGGTGTTACTCTCGCCAAGGGTGGCAATGTGTCGCTGTCCAAGCAGGCAGCCAATCTGACTGCGATCACCGTCGGTCTGGGCTGGGACCAGCGCACCACCACCGGGGCCGATTACGATCTCGACGCCTCCGCGCTGCTGACCGGCTCGGATCGCAAAGTGTTGTCCGACCGGCACTTCGTGTTCTACAACCAGCTCAAGTCCCCCGACGGTGCCGTCGAGCACACCGGCGACAACCTCACCGGTGAAGGTGACGGCGACGACGAGTCGATCAACGTCGACCTGATCGCCCTCGACCCGAAGGTGACGAACATCTTCTTTCCGGTGTCGATCCACGACGCGGTCCAGCGGGGCCAGTCGTTCGGTCAGGTGATCAACGCCTTCATCCGTATCGTCGACCGCAACACCGGCATCGAGCTGGCCCGCTACGACCTGACCGAGGAAGCCTCCACCGAGACCGCCATGATTTTCGGCGAGGTCTACCGCAGCGGCGCCGAATGGAAGTTCCGCGCCGTCGGACAGGGCTACGCCTCCGGGCTCGAAGGCATCGCCCGCGACTACGGCGTCAACATCTGACCGACGCGACCGTTTCCTTCGGTCGTCCCGCCGCCGCACCGGCGCACTGAGCATCGACGCTCGGCCCAGTGCGGGGCGGGACGACCGCCTCAGACAGAAAGGCCACGTTCTGTGGTTCTGCGCATTTTCGGCGTCTCGTTCGCCGTCACGGTCGTCTCCCTGGTGGTGGCGTTCCTCTACGGCGGGCCGCAGGCGCTGCTGCTCGCCACCATCCTCGGCATCCTCGAGGTCTCGCTCTCCTTCGACAACGCCGTCATCAACGCCACCGTGCTCCGGCGGATGAGCGAGTTCTGGCAGAAGATCTTCCTCACCGTCGGCATCCTGATCGCCGTGTTCGGCATGCGGCTGGTCTTCCCGCTGGTCATCGTCTGGCTCGCCTCCGGTCTCGGCCCGGTCGCCGCCCTCGATCTGGCGCTGAACCCGCCGCCGGACGGTGCCGCGTACTTCCCCGACGGCTCCCCGAGTTACGAAACGCTCATCACCGCCGCGCATCCGCAGATCGCCGCGTTCGGCGGCATGTTCTTGCTCATGCTCTTCCTCGGATTCGTCCTCGAGGAAAAGGAGATCACCTGGCTGTCGTGGCTCGAGCGTCCCCTCGAACGGATCGGCAAGCTCGACCAGCTCGAAGTGGTCATCGCCACCGCCCTGCTGGTGCTCACCGCGGTGTACATCGCCCCGGACGATCAGACCTCCACCGTCATGATCGCCGGCGCCTTGGGCATGATCACCTACATCGCCGTCAACGGACTCGGGGAGCTGTTCAACGTCGAACACGACGACGCGCAGGCCGGTCGCTCCGGTCCGACCGAGCTGGCCAAGGCCACCGGCAAGGCCGGGTTCTTCCTGTTCCTCTACCTCGAGGTGCTCGACGCGTCGTTCTCCTTCGACGGCGTCATCGGCGCGTTCGCCATCACCGCAGACCCGATCATCATCGCCCTGGGCCTGGGCTTCATCGGCGCGATGTTCGTGCGCTCCCTGACGGTGTACTTGGTCCGGCAGGGCACCCTGTCCGAGTACGTGTACCTCGAACACGGCGCCCACTGGGCCATCGGTGCCCTCGCCTTGATCCTGCTGTACTCGATCGGCACCCACGTCTCGGAGATCGTCACCGGCCTGGTCGGGGTCGTCCTCATCGTGGCCGCCCTGGTCTCGAGCATCGCCCGTAAGCGCCGCAATCCCGACGACGATGTCGATACCGCCGATCGGGTCTCGGTGTCCGTGTAACCCCGTCACCGTTCACGCCGCGGCCTCCCTCTGGGGTCGTGACAGCGGTAAATGTGGTGATGCCGCCGGGCTCGGTCCGATGCGGGCCCTGCGGCATCACTGGAGGGTCGCTGGGCAAGCCGGCCGTTTCGCTGGCTTGCCCACCAGCCCTCAAGCGATGCCAACGGGCGTCACTTGTAGAGATTCAGCGGTCCCGCATCCATCGTCAGTTGGCCGCGGTGGTCGAGTAGCGGACGGTATTCGGAGTTCGGTCGACTGTAAAGTTCGACAGCATCGATTTCGACGCCGTGAGCTCTGTTCCACACGATCGCCGGTACACAGGTGTAGATGTTGTCGTGCCGCTGCGCGTGCCGCGCATCGACGGTGACGACATCGCCGGCGCCGTTGTCCACGGCGAGAGACACCTTGTAGCGATGGAACGAGCCGGTTCCGTTCGACTGGGCCGAGTACGCCACCGGAACAACGCACACGATGTCGTCGTTGAGCCGGATCTCGACCTTCTCCACGGCGCGGCCGCGTCGGCCGGCGTCCCGGCCGATGTCACCACAGTGCCGGACTGCGCCTGCGGCGACGACCGGAGTGAAGTAAGGATTGTCCGCGGTGCCGAACTGCGCGGCAGTCTCGACGTGGCCGTCCCGGAACAACACAAGGGCGTACACGTCGTAGTCGGTTTCGGAATTCCACGAAACCGTGGCGGTAATTGCTGCGGTCTTGGCCATCGATACACGCTGGCCCTTGTCGAGATTGATCTTGCCTTTCGCCAAGTTCACCTGCGTCGGGGGAGCCGCGGCCGGAGCCGGGACAGCGGGGGCGTCGTCGACGGTGACGCCGTGCTCGGTGACCAACGCCGCCAGACCGCCCTCCCAGCCGGCCGAGACATTGCGGACCTTCCAGCGCCCGTTGTACCGGTAAACCTCGAGCAAGACCGCCGAGCGTTCCGTGGTCAAGCCCACCGCCGGCGCCGTCACCACCGCACCGGTGGCCTGACTGGCCGTCACCGCCAGCGACGGAACCGACGACAGCGGACCGGGAACCGACCCGTCGACGGCGACCGCGACCACGATCCTCGCCACCGCCGCCGGTACGGCGTGCAGATCTACCCGTACCTGACCCGAGGACACCAGCATGACTGCGCCCTCGGGGGACCGCGGGTTGTTGAAAAAGACCAGGTCGTCATCGCTACGGACCTTGCGATTGTCACCGAGCTGGAAAACGAACAAGTCAACACTGCCCGGCGCGGTGCCGGTGACGGCAAGGGTCGTGGCCGCAGTGTCGATGCCAATGTTGGCACCACGCGTCAAGGTGGTCACAGCGCAGTCATTCCTCTCGGGATTGCGGTTCGGAGGGACGATCAGTGCCGCCTACAAGTCATGACGGAACTGATCAAGGCGACCTGTTTCGGCGAGGCCGATGTCGGGCCACCGACAGGATGCCCATCCTCTGGAGGACCCTTCGATCCTCGAAAACGGTCGTGGTATCGAACTATTCGTACACGACGCAGTCACTACCCTCACGAACTGCATCCCAAGCTGGCCATCGGTGGTACTTCGAAAGGATCCCTAGGGGTATTCGCACCCGGATCCGATTGCCCGAGCAAACGCAACGGGTAGGTACGAAATTGCGCTGGTCCACGGCTTATGACCGTCGATGGTCCGCGTGTGGCTCCGAAGTGCAGGGAAAAGCAGGAGAAGGCCAGCTAGTGTCCTTCTGGGGCTGTTGGATGTGGTGCTCCCACGCAGACAGGTGCCTCGATCAGATTCGCCAATGCGACCATGGAGGGACGATGTGGTAGCCACGCCCGTCCGGCGGAGAAGAGCCTAGCGCCGATCGGTATGCAAGCGCTCAGCAAAACCCTCTACACCAAGCCCGCGCAAGGACTTATTTCCGCCTATCTAAATTCATTTATGACGGCTTTTCCTACATATGTGACAGTTCCAAGAATTGGCGGTAGCCACCATATGGCGATACCGAACATTTCCCCTGCCCCATAGTCCAGCTGACTCCACGGAATATTCCAAAAGAAGATAATTACACCGACAATGAATCCAGTCACGAAAGCGGTCCAGGCGGAGCGCCCCAAGATAAAATCCGATGCTACTGTCACTGCAAAGGCCATCAACAAAGACAAAGCGGTGGCGAGGTACAGACCATCCGGGAGATACGTCTCGCCTGTTGCATGGTTACGGCCCGTGGGCCTATCGCCAACATTGACGAACAGCCACAACAACGCACAGGTGGCCAGACCGAGCAGAAGTAACCCCACCGCACGAGATGCGATATCCCCCGGCCGCGTCTGAGATGTCGTCATCGGGATCCTCTCGTAGATCTGCTCAGGACGCAGGAAGCATAGAGGATTTCACAGGAGCCGGTCTTCTCGCCGCGACATTGCATGGAATGCTGCCGTCGTGCGCTGTACCCGGCCGAAGCTGACATCTGGCCGCTGACCCCATCGATGTCCAGCTCGCCGGGGCGCTGCATACGGTTCTTACGCATCGGCAGAGCTGACCGGGGACCGAGCAGCGTCACCGATGGGGTTTCTCCCACGGTCGTTATGAGTGGACTTCCCGACGACGGTGAGCTCGGAGCAGTCCACCTTCGCGCTGGCATCAATGTAGAAGGAGCCTGCGAACTGTTCAGCCAGACCACCTCGAAGCACTGGCGCCAGGTCAGATTATCGACCAAACAGATGAAATTTCTCACGAGAGCAGATGTTTCCCTTCGTCAGGAAATACGGTCCACTACGAGCAACTCACTAGAAAGGATTTACACAATGAAGACAATGAAGCGGATCCGACAAGGTGTCGCCTCCATGGCCCTATGCGCTGCTGTCATAGGGGCTCCGCTAGCGCTGGCTCCCGCTGCGAACGCGGTGACAGGCTGCAACTTCTGGGCAGGAACCGACAACCGAGCCTACGCACAATGCTCGGGCGGCTCGGGATACGTCCGAGCCGGAGCGCGATGCAAGACTTGGTATGGGGGGCAAGTCACCGCTTACGGTGCTTGGGTGCGAGCAGGACAAGTCTCCGTCGCCAATTGCGGATGGCCCGGCTTTGTATGGGGGGCTCACGGACCCATCGTCTGGTTCGAGACGAAATCGTAAGTAGAATCCAGCGGCGGTAGCGACCGACCAACGGAGCGGAATAGCCGCTTCTGGAGCTCTTAGATTCACGACGGTTTATCCAGGCCAGCTGGCGAAGATGCCAAATTGCGTTCCCGGCACAGTGTCAGCTTGGTTTTCGACCTCGTCGAAGACACTAGCGATGTCGCCCAGTTGCTTCCGGGCGGCGACGCCGCGCTCGTAGTAATCGGGATCCAGTGTGACGTCCTGAGTAATCAACTCGTCCCGCCTATCCAGATCCGGCTGTGGTGCTCGGATCGGCAACGGGCGGTGCACAGGCCCTGGGGCCGATCAGGTGTGCTCGCACCACGGAGGCGCCGGACTGGGAGGTCATGGCGAGCGGCATCAGCGGGGTGTGGCCCCAGCGGTCGATCGGCAACGGCCACGTCTGGCACCAATCGGGAACATCTGCCGTGACCGGTTCGAACAGATGCTGAGCGAGCAGTCGAGTGTTGGAATGCTCGTCCAGAAAAGACTGGATCTCGGCCCAGTCCCGGTACACCGCCACCACATCGACACCAGCGACCACACTCGTCAGCTCCACACGGTGGCCGTCACCGGTGCCGACGTGCACCGTGTCGTCGGTGCAGACGATGTCCCACGTCGCGGCCGTCTGATCTGGACGAATCCGAGCCCAGCGGTAGCCAGCACCAACAGCAACCGCTCACGGCGACCGAACAGGCCCTGCGGCCACGCGGTGATGGGGAGCCCCGGTATCCGCGAGGCCACAATGTCGGCAATCTGAGTCAGTCGGTCGCGGCGTGCGGCATCGAGCAGGTGCCGGACGAAGGCGCTGCGGCCCGGTGGGGGCAGGCCGGGGCGGGTGTGCAGGATGTTGATGACGGTGAGCCGCCGGCGCTGGGCGGCCACAGCGGCGGGGTTGACGCGGACGGCCTTTGCCGCGGTGAGCGGGTCGGCAGGCAGCACCTCGTAACCAAAGGCGGTGCACCAGTCGATGAACAGCGCCCATGGGTGCCGGTCCCGGGCCGGCAGTTCTTCGGCGGGGTCCATCGCGGCGGCCGCGGTGTCGCAGAGGTGTTCGCCGGTCACAATCTGAGGTTCGTCACGGCGTTGTTGATCAGGGGGCGTGTTCGCGGGCGTAGACCTTGAGCATCGCGGGAGTGGTGTGTTTGATATGCGGGTAATCCTGTGCGATCTCGATGACTCGGCGAGGATCTCGGGTAGGCCTGGGTGACGAACCCGGCGCGCGGCGAGTGCCCGCCGAGCCGGGCGACGAGTTCGGGGTCGTAGCCGGCACGCTGAGCGCGGCGGCGGATCGCCTGGTGCACCGCCCCCGACAACGGCGTGATCGAGAGGTTGCCGTCTTGCGGATCGCCCGCAGCAGCGGTGCGTTCGCGGCGGTGCGCGGGCGGGAGCCGCGGCAGAGGTGCGCGTCGAACAGCGGGGCGATGCCGAGCAGCCGGATCACCGCGGGCCGGTCGCCGGTGTCGAACGCGGCAACGACCTGCGCCCACGAGTTCGCTGCGGCGCAGCGCCCCGGCGTACCCGAGCAGCAGGATCGCGGTGTCGCGGCGTTCGAGGACCTCGTCCGCCCACCCGGCGACCTCGGCGCGGGCCTTGGCGACGATGGCGACGATGTCGGCGGTGAGCAGCGGGCGCGGGGGGGGGGGGGGGTACGGGGGCGTTCGCCGGCGGTGAGCAGCGGGGCGCGTGGGGTACGGGAGCGTTCGCCGGCGGTGGCGTAGTCGCGGCGGATGCCGGCCACGGTGGCCCGCACCAGCTCGTGGCTGGTGGGGAGGGGTAGCCGGCGGTGCGGTGCTGGTGCGCGATCGCCGCCACCCACTTGGCCAGGGTCGACGGCGCGTACGCCCGCCGCCCCTCGGTGAGGGTGTCGGCGGCGACAGCCAGATACGCGGACCCCGTCGCCGGATGCGCCGGCAACGCGGGGTGGCCTTCGGCGCCGCACCAGCTGGTGAAGCGGCGCCAGGCGGCGGTGTAGGCGCGGCGGGTGCCGGCGGAACGCGCCGCGGTCACCGACGCCTCGATCCGGGTCCGCACCGGCTCGGCGAGCAGCGGCGCCGCGGCCGGTGCGGGGGTCAGAAGAGGCCACATCCCGGCATTGGGGCGGGTGTCGTCCTGGTCGAGAGTCTCGCCGGGCGCCCTACCGGGGGTGCTCCGACAGTTCGGCAGCGGAAAACGCGCTGAGGTGCGTTTTCGTGGGAGAGGGTGCGGGAAGGACGATTCTCGTCACCGACCGCGCACACACCGGGAGTGACAAACCCCCAGCTGACCGAATGCGCCCGATTTGCGTGATTTATGCAGTTTCCACAAGACGGCTGTCCCGTGAACTTCCCACTGGCATATCAGTACGTGACCAGGGGTTTCCCATCCGTGTCAGCACGTTTTTCGTTCGAGGTCAGTGCGGTCCGGCTCGGATCCTGCTCCGGAATGCGGGACAGGCCTAGGGCTTTGTGGGCGAGCAGGAGGTGCCTCGTCCTGGTCGGAAAACGGCCCAGGTTGCTTTCTCGATCCGCGGGTACTCCCGACTGTCGACCGGCGTCGGGCGAACAACACGAGCCATCGATGTCTCAGGACTCGTCGAGAACGCGCGTTTTGAACCATCAGTTGCCGACACCAGTGTTGAAGCATCGTCGTCGCAGGTGGCGCGGTCGGGCTGGTCTTCCCGTGGCCATGTTCCGAGAAGGAGGACTTGCGAAACAACGTCTTCCACCTGCCCGTGAGAGAGCAGACCACGGTGACGCCCCACGAGTCCGCCATAGGGTACCCACCCCGGACCCCCATCCAGCACGGCTAAACAAGACTTCATCCGCTCGCCTCCAGGGGAGGGCACGTTCCAACCCCACGTCCTCACGCAAGCGTCCTGTTTGACGATCGGTAAACAGCACAGCCGTCAGGGGCACCACGCACGCGGTGGTGTAATGCAGTATTACGGAAGTGAATACTGTATTCTAATCTGTAGTTCAGACTACATGGAGGATCCGATGGCCACCCTCACGCTCCGTGTCAGCGACGAGACTCGAGAAGAGCTTGAGGCGCTGGCCCAATCCAAGGGCGCGACCGTCAGCGCATTGTTGCGGGACCAGATCGATCAGTTGCTCGGTCGCGACGTGGAGATGCGTCGTGGCGATGTGCCTCAGTCACTGACGATGAGCGAACGGCTACTGCTCGCGAGCCAGTCGAGGATTCTGGCCGCTCTCGTGCCGGACGAGGCCGACTACTACGCACGACGAAGCGAAGCTCTCGAGGAAGGGTATGCCGGCGAGTACGGCGATGTGTTCGCTACGGTCGGTCCAGAACTCACCCGCACCGAATGCGCTTTGGTATGGGACTTGCTCGACATGTTCCGTGTCCTGAGCGCAAGCATCGAGGCGCTCAATCCCGCTGATCGAGCCGTCCTCGGGGAAGAACGCATCGACCGGCTGCAGTTCCAGGGATTCGACATCAGCGACGAGCTAGAAGGCCGGCTGCTGTCATATGTGCAGTATCTGGTGCGCGGGAGGAGATGGTCGGAAACCGGCCCACGACTGGAGGAGATCGGCGACGACGGCAACTCTCATCACCGCTGTTTACCCTTCTATCGACTTCTGCTGGACACCTACCGGCCGATCATCACCACTCGTGCCAAAAGCCGGGGATACTCTCTCGATGCCTACCGCCTCGACCTCGAAGAGCTCATCGAGTTGGCGGAGGCCAGCTTCCGATGACGCGGTTCTTCACAGAGTCCGCAACTGCGGGGGTAGGCCGGAAGCCACCAGGTCGGGAGCTGTTGTCGCCGACGCAGCGACTACCTGGTTCGGCGCCCGGACTCACTTTTGCACCCCTCACTGACAAGATCCCCGCTTGTGCACGCATTCATTGACGAGTCCAAGCGTGACGGCTACATGCTCTGCGCTGTCACCGTCGCCGGCGGAGATGTCGCAGCGCTGCGTAAGCAGGTGGAAGCGCTGCGTCCGCGAGGCAGCGCACGTATACACATGAAGTCCGTCAGCAAGAAGGACGCGCCAAAGCTGGTCACCGAGGTATCGAAGCTCGACGCGGCCAGTCGCCTCTACGTCGTGAAGTCGGGAAAGATGCCCGAACGAAGCGCCCGCGATCTCACTCTCGGGGCAGCTGTCCGGGATTTGGCTACGCTCGCGGTGAGCCGGGTCCTTATCGAATCCTGCAATCAGGATCGAGAGGATAATCGGACGATCCGCGACGCCTTGGGCGCCGATGCGCCGTTCGTCTACCACCATGCTTCCCCGAGCGATCCACTGCTGTGGCTCCCCGATATCCATGCATGGGCCTGGGGCCGCGGTGGCCAGATGAGAGCGAAGATCGCACACCGGATCGAGGTATTCATGCTCTGACAACGAGAAGAACCCCACCCGTGGGGTGAGGTTCTTCTCGAGCGTGATGGGCGCGCAAGGCTGGAAACCGCTAGGTGGAGCTGCCCACAGGGGGTACTTACGCTCCGGAGACCTCCTACACGAACCGCTTCCCTCGGCTATTGCCTTAGGCAACCACACAATACCACTATCAACCACTTACGGACTGGTCTCGTCTCGACTTGAGAGGCGTGCGATTCCCCGGATGAACTGGCGTGACGCCCTGACGTGCGGCAGCTCGGACAGGCCCCGCCCAGAGCCGGTAGGGGCGCGATCCCTCAGTTTTCCGCGTAATAGTTACCAGCCTGAGTTAGGACATTTGGCTTAGTGTCCCGATTCGAACCCGAGACGGGTGAGAATCTCCAGCTCGGCAGCAGGGATCTGCGGCGGAAAGTCCTGGACGGCACCGTTGATGGCGATGGTCGAGGTCCGCAGCGGCCGCAGTTGCTTGACCAGCCTCGCGACCGCGACACCGGTGTGGTCCTGGGCGCAGCGGGCGACGGCCAGAGCGGCGAACACGATGGTCAGGTGCGCCTCGATGGCGTCGCGGGTGCGGTGGAACATCGGCCGTGCCCGCAGATCGGTCTTCGACATGCGAAACGACTGCTCGACATGCCAGAGGTCGTGGTACTTGCCGATCACCTCGCCCGGTTCCATGAGCGTGACCGGGATGTTGGTGACGTATCCCTTCAAGCCGACCAGCGATCGAGCTCGTGCCAGCGCGGCATCATCGAGTCGCTGACCTGCGCTGGTGGTCTTGACGAAGCGCGTCGCCTTCGACTTCTGGGTGCCCTCGACCACCGCCCGCGCCCTCGCCTCCTGGGCATTGAGAGTCTGGTTGTCGCGCACGGCACGTTTGCGGGTGTACTGCCAGATCGCCCGCCACGAGGTGGGATGCCGAACCGGATCCCAGACCGGTTCGGCCCGCCTTTTCACGGTGTTGACCACGCTGCGGGCGTGCCGGGGGGTGACGGTGTCGATGATCTGCCCATCGGTGAACACATCACCGTGCCAATGGAAATGGGACGTCAGATCAGCGGGCGCCTTCGTCACCCGGGAGCCGACGATGAACTTCAGGCCGGCCTCGTCGAGAGCGGTGAGATTCGCCGCCGACAGCATGCCGGCGTCGGCGGCGATGACCATCTCCACGCCCTCGAGGTCGTGCCGGGCCTGGAACTGACGCACCATGGGGACCAGGGTGTGGGTTTCGGCCTTGTTGCCTTCGAAACAGGCGATCTCCAGTGGGAACCCGGTGCGGTCGACGAGCAACCCGACCACGATTTGTGGATCGACCCGGCGCTCTTTGGAGTAGCCGACCTTGCGCAGGTCGTCTTCCTTCTCGGCCTCGAAGTACAAGGTGGTCACATCGAACAGCAGCAATCCCAACCCGCCGGTGCTGGCCGCGTACTCGAAGCAGCGGCGGGCGATCCGGTCGCGGTAGTCGCCGGTGATGATCTGCGCGAGGTGGCGTTGAATCGTTTTGTACGACACCGGATCAGCGCCGAGATCGCCGAGGACGCGCAGGGCATCGATCTTCGAGGTCGGTTCGACGATCCGGGCGATGACCAGGTCTTTGAACACCGCGTCGTCGATGATGTCGAAGCCGAGCCCGTCGTAGACGAAGGTGAGCACGTCGTAGAGCAACCGGGCGCTGGTGCGCACGGTTCGTCCCGCCCCGGCGAGCTCGCCACCCTTGCTCGTCGTCGGGCCGGGCAGTTGGCCGGTCCGCCAGTCGGCAACATCGGCGATCTGCTCGACGGGCGTCGGCACATCCAGCTCCAGCACGCCTTGATCGCCGTGCAGCAGGTGTCGGGCTCGTTCGAGCAGAATGCCCAGCTCGACGTCGGTATGCGCGGACCCGACGTGAGCGAGGATCTCGTGCCGGCCGCGGTGTTTGCGCACGACCTGCACCGCGACCGCTCCGGATGCGGTGCGCACTTTCCGCACGAATGCCACGGCCCGAACCTACCTGCTTAGTGTCCCGATCCGCTTCGTCGACGTCGTGAATGCGCAGGTGGAAGCCTCGACAGGTGTTCTACCCGCCAGTAATGTCCTAACTCAGGACTTACGGACTGGTCTCGTCTCGACTTGAGAGGCGTGCGATTCCCCGGATGAACTGGCGTGACGCCCTGACGTGCGGCAGCTCGGACAGGCCCCGCCCAGAGCCGGTAGGGGCGCGATCCCTCAGTTTTCCGCGTAATAGTTACCAGCAAACTGGGAGTTGTAGTACCAGTCCACCGTCCGACCGCCGCTCATGACGATGGACCGCACATTCTCGTCCTGCAAGTTCAGCACCTTCATCACGTCACCGACTTTGCTCAAGGCTTCGATCCGATGGAACGCATGACCATGCTGCTCGGCAAATCTGGCGAGCGCCTGAAGCTTCACCAGTGAGTCGTCCAAGTGGTGGCCGTGGGGGTCCACGATCGACGCCTTAGGCTCACCTTCGATCTCATGAAAGAAGATGAAGTCCGGATGCATCGAACGCCAGTTGCCGGTCGTCTCATCGCGATAGGCGATTCCGAGCGAGTCGGCGGTCTGGCGTGGCGGGTTTCGGTACCACGCGAGCGCCCCTGAGCGTGCGATCTCGTACTTGACGATCTCGCCTTCCCAGTCATTAAGGTTGGTGATAGGCGCATCTCCGTTCTCATCCGACATCAGGTGCAACTTCACCAATTCGGCTCGGCGCAACTGTCCGTCGATCTCCTCGATGTAGTCCTCGATCCGGGTGCGCGGCCGCCCCAGCCGGCTGATCTGAGGAGTCGCAGCGAGCGCGTTGATCTCGCGATACTCCTGTTGGCGATCGTCAGGCAAGTCCTGGATTGCGTCTGCATGCTCCTCGAACAGTTCCTCAGCAATCTCGTCCGATTTCTTGTCGACCGCTTCCCGCACCTCCGGCACACAAGCGAGTGCTGCAGCCCGCACGAACGCATCGCGTAATACGTCGTCGCTGTCGTCTTCACCCGTCAGATGGTCGACATATGTCTGTGCGATATCGGAACCGAACGCCTTGCGTGCGTCCTCGAATGCGACTCGAATGGCTCGTTCGTCGGCCTGTTCGACGATGTCGGTGTATCCGACACCTTTCGTGCCGAACTTCGCCGATATTTCCTGCAGACGCACTGCCAACACCTCAGCAGTGGCCGCTTTCACCCGACTCTTGTACAGCCCGGCCGAATCATCGAGCACCTTGTGGATTTTCCGAGCCATCTCAGCGAGTGCGTCCCGGCGAACACCATCGGTTGACAGTGCTAAAGCAAGCGAGGCAAGACGTTTCACCGGCGAAGTGCCGCGCTGGGGAATCGTCATGGACGGCAGGTTGTCCCACACCGTCCAGACCTCGTCGGGAATCGCTTTGTTGGGCGTCATGACGCACTCTTCGAGGATCATTTTCCGACCTGTCGGGTCGGGTACGCCGTCGATCTGAGCAGTCAGCAACTTCACGACGTCGCCGGCGGTCTTGCGGTCGAAGAAGGGCAGCAGACAGTCGACGGAGTTGAGTTCGTCGTCGCCCGGGACTCGCCGCGCCAGCGGTGTGCGCACCATCCGGCCGAGGAGTTGCTGGATGTGGTCGTGATCCTTCGCCGGCCGAAACGAAACGAGCACTTCCGCCCGTGGACAGTCCCATCCCGTGGAGATCGCGTCCTTGGCTATAAGCACCCGAACATGGGTGCGGTCTTCGACTACTTGCGGCTCGATCCAGTTGACCTGATGTGCTCCGAAGGTCTGCATAGTGTGTTCGCCCAGCACATGCCGGATGGAGTCGGACCCCAGCTCCGGCATTTCCTCGAAGATGACGTCAAGCGCTTGCCCCAGCTTGTCGTGATCTGGCGTGTTGGGCGCCTGCAGTACCAGTAGCGGATTGACGACGTCCGGCAACCCTTGCGACTCGCAGTACTTCTGCCAGCGTTCGGATGAGCGTTTCAGCTTTTTTGCGGCTCGACGCACCAGAACCATGTCGATGGCCTGCGCTTCGGCCGGGATGTCGATCTTGACGATGTCCTTGACGAGTCCGGACTCTTGTACTTGGAAACCATCGACCTGGACTGGGGGAAGGTAGCGGCGGTCTCCGGACACGGCCGCGTCATCCATTGCCTCTTTGAAGTCTCCGATGGTGGCTGAGATTCCCCACACGATGGGGACGGGCGGGTACCCGGCGTGGCCGTTGATGAGTCGCTGGACAATCGTGGACTTGTCTCGGGTCGCCTTCGTGCCGAACCCCCGGTGCGCTTCGTCGACGATCAGGTAAAGCGTGAGATCGGGGTCGTCGATCGTGTTGGCGATGGTTTGCCAGATCGTGTATCCCTGCAGGTCGGGCTGGACAGACGAGTGCATCCCGTCCAGGACCTCGTCTTCAGTAAGAATCTCGTGCCCGCGAGTGAGAAGCGACGACTTCGAGAGCTTCTGTGTGTTGAGGAAGTACACCTTGCCCGGCTCAAGTTTGGGCTTCGAGAAGGGGGGTTCGATGGTGACAAGGTCTGTCGACACAACCCTGTCGGACGCCTCCATGATGCGGAACCGCGTCTGTTCGTTCAGATTCGGATCGTCGGAGAACCAGATGACGACGGCGCCGTCATCTGGTTCGAAGTCGAAGTCGTCGTTTCCGTAGAACAGCGACTCGATGACGGCGGATGCGATAACGGTCTTGCCAGCACCCGTGGTTGCGGACAGCGACACCGACGTCGGTGTCGTCTCGCGCTCATAGATCGTCTTGGCGCGGTCAAGCGTCACAAGCATGTCTTCGAGGGCGGTGCGTTGATACGGCTTGAGGGTGAACTTCATCGTGCGGCCCTTCCTGCCTCGATCTCGAAGTTACGCAGGTAGGACGAGTACAAGCGGACCGGTTCGACGTGCTCGGGTAACTGTCGCACCATCGCCTCGAACAGTCGGTCCTCATCGGTGACGATGAAGGCGTGAGTCAAACCTTCCTGTGTCTCGACCGTTTTGATAAATGCTTCACTCAAGTCCAGATTCGCGATCACGCCATACGCGTCAGCCACGTCCCAACCAGTGGAGACGTCGTCGATGCGCCGCCCGCGCGCCCCGGCACGTAACCATAGAAATGGCGCAACCTTGGCGAACTCGCGGTTAGAGGACACGCGCATCGCAGACTCGTAGCTGAGGGTGAAGAACTCGACATTCTCTTCGAATCCGTCCGCCATCGGAAACTCATCCGTGAACTTGTAATCCCCCTTGATCGGCTCTCCCATCGAGGTCTTGCCTGTAACGGCAGCCTCTATTCTGGGCTTGGTGATGTGGTCGCAGATGCCCCACTGCTCCCACTCAGGGTCGCCGGGGCGCAGCCCTCCCGCACGTAGGCCCTTTTGGTCTTCAGCACTCACTTCGTTGTTCGTGATCACGATTGAGCGACGGTGGCCACCATCTCGCTTATTGAGACGAAATGTTGCGTGCGCTGTCGTGCCAGATCCAGCAAAGAAGTCTAAGATTACGGCTTCTGGCTTGTCGGCAACGTAAATGGAGAGCGAGTCTTCGACCGCGTATAGCGACTTCGGGTACGGAAAGCGGATTCCAGGAAGGAACGAGGCGAGCATCCGACTACCGTGCCAACCGGGATCATGAGCCGGGCTGTTCCACACAGTCTTGGGTTGCACCGCTTCACGTTTAGCACTACCCAGAAGCACTTCACCACTCTCTCCCCTACCGAGAACTTCGATCTCTCCGCTCTCAATCGCCTTGACCCCCCCTTCGTTGATGAAAAGCACCGGTCGAAGCCCCTTCTTTTCATTCATTGGTCCCACACGGAGGTATCCAGCTTCGGCGTTGCGGCGCGCAATCGAGACACCGGTTCTCCAACGGGCTTCGGTACCGTCTTCGCGAAGCGGCCAAACAGCCTCCAAGCCGGCCGGAACTGGAAATTCTCTACGGTCGGATTGAAGTGGCAGTGGATCTCCCACGGATATGATTCGTCGAGTCTCTGGCTCGATGAGGAGGGGGTAAAAAAGGTTTGGCGAGTTTACACGCAATGACCCTTCGCCGTTTCGTCGGAATTGAAACCACATTTGACGTGGCTTTTCAGACTCAACAGATCCAAGAAGATCTCTAGGGGTAAACGAGATCTTCGCGCTGCCGATGAAGACAAAGAACAGGTACTCATCGACGCGAGCAAACGTGCCGTCGCGCGCGACTCCGCGCTGGGAGATAACCGACGTCACCATTTGGATTCTAGCCTCGGGAAACACCTGTTCCAGCAGCAATCCCAGCCGCAGATACTCCTTCTCATCGATTGTGACGATGAGCACCGAGTCGTCGGGGTTGAGTAGTTCCTTCGCAAGGAAGAGGCGACGCTCCATGAACGCAAGCCACTTGGAGTGACGATAGTGATCGTCCGACTCCACGTAGTCGTTGTTGTACTTCCAGTCCTTGGCCCCGGTGTTGTACGGGGGGTCGATGTAGATGGCGTCGACCTTGCCCCGATGCGTGAATAGCAGCGCTTGGAGTGCATGGTAGTTCTCGGAGTTGATGACAGTGTGGAACGGCTTGTCGCCGCCACGCTCGACTTTCCCCGTGGAGACGAGCCCGGGATAGATCGGGTCTCGGAACTCGGCAACCACGACGAGGTCCTCCACGAGCACGGACCACCCCTCGTCGGGATCGTCCACCGCTACAACGTCAGCCCACCGTTGGCCTTCTTCGGTGTAAGTCCTCGCTACCCGATAGAGACGCTCGTTCTCCTTCTTCGGCATTTCGCCCCGGTCTGGCAAGATGCGCACCTTGTCGTTCTTGCGCACTGGCCGGCCCGGCAATTCCACCGCCTCGGGCGTGTGTCGTTCGAAGTTCAGTCCGAACGGTCGGCGTTCCGCAAGTGCGTCGGTTTCGCGCTGCAGGTCTTTCGCCAACCGAGGATCCATATTGGCGACGTGGCGGATGAGGTCGTTGAGGCGTGACACGGGTCGATTCTTTCCTACGGAGTCGGTGAGACTGTGGCGACCCCTCGTGCGAAGGTGGCGAGGATGCGCTGATGGGTCTGACGGGGCAAATGACGGTTCCCCGGTTCACCGAATGGAGTACCTGGGCGCACAGGTGCTTCTTGAAGCAGCCTGTCGAGTCCAGGCCGCGACACCATCAGTAAGCCATGTGTAGCGCGTGTGCAGGCGACTGCGAGGCGGCCGAACGCCGAGTTGAACTCGTCCAACTCGGAGGCGCCGGTGAGGGGATGGAGGGCGATTGTGATGCCGTTCGTCTGCCCCTGCCACGAGTCGACGGTGGACGCGATCAAGTCGGACTCGATCAGGTTGTGTTTGGCGCTGAGTCGGGCGGCAGCGTCGGCGGCGTCGTCAACCGCCTGATTTCGGGTGGCGAGAATGGCGACGAGAGGGTCGTCCGCATCGGCGCCGGGGCGTTCCTCCTTGGTCTTGCCGCTCGGTGTTCCGTCGTCGTTGTAGATCTGGGAGAAGAGAGTGAACCCTGCTGAGAACAGTTCGTCGAGAAGGGATTCGACGAACTCGATAAGTGGTAGGTCGACGTCGGCAGCTTCGGCGTCCGGCAATCCGTCGACTTCGAGGAGCGTGGGGACGCCGGTAGCGACGGACTCCCACACCGTCTTTGTCAGGCCGGAGAGAGGGCCGAGTCCGATTGATCGGTCACCGGGTGCGGCGACGCAGTTGAGTGACTCCCACTCGGGGTAGAACGCACGCCACAATCCCAGTTGTTCGCCTGTCGGGCGCCAGACTGCGGGCAGTTCGGTGGCCCATGTGTTGGTGTCATCGTCGTCGTAGGCGGTTGGCCAGGCGCGATAGGGGTTGAAGCCGGGGTCGCCGCGCCATGGGTTTTCGGCAATCTCCAAGGGGGGTAGTTGCCCGACGTCACCGACACCTACGTGGATAGGTGCGGTATAGGTGATTTTGTCGAACAGGTGGTGCGGCAATTGCCATGCCTCGTCGACGAACAAGACGTCGAATCGGTAGTCGTCGTGAAAAGATGTGCCGAAGTGACTTCGGATGTGCTGGCGGGTCATTCCGAGCATGTGTGTTGTGGTCAGCACGACAGGTACGTCTTGGGGAATCGCTTTGACCGAGTCGACGACGGTTGCGGACGTCTTGACCCAGTCCGGCACGTCATTGAAGACGCGCTTGGATGCCCACAGCCACACACGGTCCTTGCCGATGTCGTTTCCGAGGGACGCGGCAAGCGGCCACAGCTGCCGGTTCTGGAAGGCTGTGACGGCGACACGCAGGCACTGCGGTTGATCGATGGCGTCACGGACCAGACCGCGTAGCAGGAATGATTTGCCGGCCCCGGCGGCAGCTTTCAGCAGGATGCGTTGAATGTCCGAGCTGCCGTTGAGTGCGTCGAGAAGCTGGCCCTTGGCGAAGGTGGCCGCCGCTTCGTTCTGCGCTGCGGCACGCGAGTGGTGGTAGGCATCGGTAGCGACAAGCGACGGGGATGTAAATGTGACAGTCATCAGCTATTCCACGTCGTCCATCGTCAGCTCGTCGGGTGGTTGGGTGGCCGGCCGATCGGCAGGATCGGGCAGGCTCTCGTCAGCGGCGTTGACGTCGAACGCGTCTGAGTCCAGTACGGGCGGCCATACTTGTGGATTGAGCTCCCCGCGGGCACGGCGGTCTGCGAGGATGTCTGACCACTCGGCTTCGGCCGCCTCGTGAGGTTTGCAGCACCACTGATGGTTGGCAGGGTCGTCGATGAACGAGTCGGGGGTGCAGGTGGGTTTGGGCGCGGACGACGAGTCGACGCTCGGTCGGTTCATGTTCAACCACACGTCGCTTTTGTTATCGGAGAACCACGAGAAATCTGCGACTATCACCTCGTCGCCGACGGTGAAGCCGGGATCGTGGTGTGGTGACCATCTGTATTGGCGAGGGTGTGTCCCGAGAGCCGTAAGCTCACCGATGGGCATGTGGGAGAGCTTGAAGCTGCCCTTCTGGGCCTGAACGGTGACCTCGTCGGTCTCTACTAGGGCGTAGCCGTTTTGGTGAAGTGCGACGATGCGCGACTCGTCGCCGATGCGGCGGGAGTCGATTTCGAGCGTCAGCGGAGCGTCGTTGATCACTCGTGCCAGGGCGAGGTGGCGTGTGCCTGCATCCTGAGCAGCGTCATAGGCTGCAAGCGGGTTCGTCAGGGCCGTCACTTGGGCTGTGAACTTGTCGTCCGCTTCGAGGATCGGTACCACGTCGTTGCGCCACCAGCGGGATGTGCGATCGAACCGGACGAGGTCGAATGCGTGCAGGTCGAGTCGTCGACGCCAGAGGCGCTGGGCGTCGGCCTCTACAGTGCGCACCGCTGGTTGCAGCTTTGAGAGGTCGAACTCGGTTTGAAGGATCCCGGAGGCCTTGTCGAACACGGTGGTCTTGTATTCGATCTCGGTGCGGATCAGGTCGTGGTAGACGCTCGGCTTGGCTGGTCGCGGAAGCCCGGGCTTGTCACCTGTGAACGCGTGGTGAATCGCATTGGACTGGGTCGGGGTTAATTGTGCGCCGACCGAGTGAGCCGACTTCTCGATCAATTCTGCTAGGGCACGGTGGTCGATCGGAGGTTCACTCGGGTCTACCCACGGCGCGAGGTAGTCAAGACGAAGAGAGTTGACGGTTGGGCCGCCGGCCGTCACGAGAGAGGCAAGTGCCCTGCGTAAGTCGACAATGGTAGAGCGGGCCTTCATAGTCCGTGCTCGGTCCTGCTCCAAGAGGAACGAAACGGCTACGCGGTCCTTCTCTGGAAGGTACGAGGGAATGACGGCGGGCTCGCCGTTGTAGGTGAGCGCTGGGCGTCCCTGCTGTTTGTCGCGCTCCCAGCGCAACCGAGAAAGTTCTTTGCCGGCCACACTGTCAGCGATCGAGACCAGGAGGTCGGCGGTCGTCGAGTCGGGCACGACGAGGTGGACGGGAGCGGGAGCGTCGGCGTCGATTTTGATTTGCTCTGCAATGGCCTTGTTGAGTTCCCTGCCAAGCAGCTTCATGATCGATCGCCGGGTGGCGTCGCTGTCCGGGTTGTCGTACACCGAAACGTGCCATGGTTCGACAGCGTTCTTTGTGACGCGCTGGACGGCGATGCCGTACACACCGAGAGTCGCACCGTCCGACTTGGCCAGTACCACGTTGACCGTGCCGGACTGTCCGATCGGGTCGAGGCGCCGCTGACCGGATAGCATGCCGTTTCCTGCGAGCGTCGCCTCGATCTGCTGGCGGACCGAGTTCGGGATCTTGCCGACGGAGGTGACGCCATCGATCAGTCCCACGGCCTGTGTTCGGACTTCCGGTTTGACTCCCAGTTCGATCAGCAGGTCGGCCGGGTTGGTCGACTTCTGCAGCTCGGCACGGCAGAACATGAACATGTCGCAGCTAGGACAGGTGTCCGGAGAATAGATGGCCTGTAAGTGGGCAAGATGGGCCGGTAAGTTGGTGCGGGTTTCCGGAGGGAAGCCGGCTGCTTCCGAAGCGCGTTCTCGAACACGCATACGAACCTCTTCACGGTGGTCGTTCAGGTTCTCGATTACTGCAGTCGGAGACAGGGAAGAGTTGCGAGGCACGGCGAGGATGCCGAATGTGTGAACGTCCATTCCTGCGGGCAGCTTCGTCCATGCTGCGGCGGACTCGGCACCTAGGGCGACCTGCAGGAATCCTTTGAGGAGACGACCATCCTCAATTTTGGCGCGAACTCGTTGATAGTCCTTGGCGTCGCCGACGATCAACCATGAACCGTCAGACTTGCCGTCACTGTTTGGAGACTTGGGCGCAACCACCGCGAAGTCAGGATGTGTGTCCGTAGCGTTCTCGCCTTCGAGTCCGAGAAATGGAACGGCCAATTGGTGGATCAGGGTGGCATGTCCACGCGTGACAGCAGCATTGTGTGCCAGATCGAGGGCGGACGCTGTCTTGCTCGTGTCGATGTGGGCGTCGGCTACGACAACCGCCTGCGGCCGGCCCAGACCCAGGGCGCCGACGGAAACGGTGACCACCTCGGACGCGAAGCGGTTGTCACGGACCAGCCGTTCGAACATCATCGCGCGCATCCACCGCAACAACGGGATGGCGCTCTGGGGTCCTTTGGAATGGCCGACCTGCTCTGCGAGCTTACGTCGCGTAACGCCGGTAATCAGGGGGTCGGTTCCACGGAACCGGGCACACGCAGCATGGGAAGAAGCAGCAACCGCGCTGCTTGCGCCGCCCGTCACTTTCGTCGACAAGCATCCTCCGATGTAACTCGTGCAGGACAGCAGTAGAGGCCGCGGCCTAGATCATGACGCTGACAGCCGTGAACACACGGCTGCACTCTTTAAGTTCGCTCCACAGATCGATTTCGCTACATCTGCCATTCGGCACCCACGGAAACCGAAGAACTCCAATAAGGCGGCCAGAGCAGGCACAGAGATGGCCCTTGCTATCTCAGGCGACAGCCCAGCTCAGCAGGTCGAGCAGACGCACATCGGTCAGGGACGCGATCCGGCGGACCTGCTCGGCTTCGGACTGCTCCAGGCGGCGGCGGAACAGCGGGAGGGCACCACTGTCGAGATTGGTGCACACGTCGTCGCGGATGGCTGCCCAGAACACCGCTCGCCTGCCGCGGTGGGGGTATCGGGCAGCGGCGGCACGAGCATGATGCCGGTAGAACGCCATGACTTTCGAGTCGAGGATGGGGAACAATCCTGGGCGTTTGAGGTGGAGCACCTTGCTGATCTTGGCTACCCCCACGTATCGGGGCGCGGCGGTGCGGAAATGGTCGTAGAGAGCTTCGGCCCGGTCGTAGAGTTCGCCGCTAATGTTCGGGTCGGCGTCGACCAGCTGTGCCTCGATCGGCACCGCCGCCCACGGGGCGTCGACGGCGCTGCGGATGAACCAGTCGCGTTGAGCGTGGCTGATCCGGGAGCGTACTTTGTGGGTGCGGGCGATCTCGTCGGCGGTGATCTCCTCAAGTGCTCCGGGTCCGGGCAGGTCGTAGCGGGCCACGGTCACCGCCGGATAGCCGTGGGCCTTGGCGATTGCGGTGTCGATGTCGAGGGTGCGGCCAGCGATCACCAACACCGTGGCCGCGGCCTCGCCGCCGGTGTGGTTCATGGCTTCTGCTGCCCGGCCGCGCCCGGGTCGGTGTCGTCGCTACTTCCCGGATCGGTGCGTGGAGTCGCAGCCGACGTGCCTGCCGTCGTCGCAGCGGCGATTTCCGTCGGGTCCGGCCGGCTCGAGGTGCGGATGGTGCGAGCGAGTGCCCGCAGATCCTGGAGAGATCGGATTCCGTCCGGGACGCTGCCGCCGGCGGGTGGCCGGCCCCCTCGGGAGCAGGCGCGGAAATCCTGGGTGCCGGTCTCGTTCATCGCATCGTGGAGGTCTTGCGCTGCGGCGATGTACTCGGCGCGGTCGGGTTCGGTGAGCGAGCCGAGGTACCTGTCCAATGTCTCGATCCGAGCTTGGGCGTGGGTGTGCGCTGCCGCGTCGGCCTTCGCCTGCGCGGGTGTGCCGCTCCGGTGCGATTCGGGGGTCGGCGCGTGGGCTGTGGTCGATCGTGTGCGGAATCGGCCGCGTAGTGCGGTGAACATCGTTCCCCTCGGTGCGTGTCGGTGGCCTCTCATCATGCACTCCCGCTTGACGACTCGACACGCATCGACTTTGGACGGAGGCGATCACGCAGGGCCCCGGGCTCAGGTGGGCAGACGACACCGAGGCCGTCGACGACGTCGCCGCCCTGGTCGGCGATAAGTGAGTGCCCGACCGAAGAACCCATCCCCGCCGCAAGGGGTACGGCGGGGATGGCCGCATCGAAGTATGCCAGGTCGACCCCGTCGAACCTCGAGGTCCACAGCTTTCGTAGCCGGTAGTACAGAGAGCCCCGGCCGGGGGTTCACGGGCCGGCCGGGGGCGTGCGCAGGTCCTGGAGTTCGGCGCGCAGTTCGGCAACACGTTCGCGGGCGGCTTCGGCTTGCGCGTGTGCGGCGGCGGCGTCGGCGCGGGCGGTGGAGGCGCGGTCACGTTCGGCTGCCGCCGCGGTGCGGGCGGCGGTGAGTTCGGCGTCGAGGCGCCGGGTGTGTTCGGCTGCGGTGGCCGCCGCGGCGTCTTTCTCGGCGATCGCTCGGGTCAGCCGCTCGCGGTGCTCGTCGAGCTGCCCGGTGAGCAGCTCGATCCGGTGCTCGAGGCCGGCGATCTGCTCGCGGTGGGTCGCGGCGGCCTGATCGAGCTGCTGCTGCCAGCGGTCCTGCGCCGCGGCGTGGTCGGCCCGGGCTGCGGTGAGCTGGGCGAGGGCCTCGGTGGCCTCGGCGTCAGCGGCCGTGGCGGCGGCATCGGCGTCGGCGCGTTCGGTGCGAGCGGTGTCGAGTTCGTCCCGCAGTGCCGCGATCTCGGCTGCGGCGTCGGCCCGGACCTTGTCGGCATCGGCCTGCACGCGCCGCAGCTGTGCATCGATCGCCGCCGGATCGGCGAGCAGATCGGTCGCGGTGGTGATCGACGCCGCGATCGTCGTCAGCGTCTCGAGCATCGCCTGTGCTTCGCGGCGCAGCAGGGGTACCGCGTCGGCGAGGGTGCCGATCGCCGAGGTCGGATCGGTCGGCAGCGCATCCTGTTGTTGCTGGGCGCGGGCCTTGTCTTTCTGGCGCTGCCGCCAGGCCCGTACCCGCTCGGCGTCGGTGGCGTATTCGCGGCGCCGTCCCCCTCTGGCTTCCTCGGCCATGACCTCGCCCTCCCGACCCGATGACGTCCCGTATCCAGCATCGTAACACCATTCGTAACGTACGTAACATAGTACGTACGAATGATTGGGCCGACCACCCAGATGCGGGACTGTCTGAACAACGGTGGATCCGGGTTGGCCTGACACGCCGAGCAGCGCGCTTGGCGGGAAGGAACGACCATGACGGAAACACTGGAGCCCATGGCGGACGAGGTGGAGCAGCAGCAGCTTGCGCAGCAACTCCTGGCCCAGGCCAAGGAGCAGGGAATCGAGCTGATGGGCCCGAACGGGCTGCTGGGGCAGTTGACGAAGAACGTGCTCGAAACCGCGCTGGACGCGGAGATGACCGAGCACCTCGGCTACGAGAAGCACGACCCGGCCGGCCGTGGCAGCGGCAACTCCCGCAACGGCACCAGGTCGAAGACGGTGCTGACCGAGATCGGCCCCGTCGAGATCGAGGTCCCCCGGGACACCGAGTCGAGTTTCGAGCCGAAGATCGTGCGCAAACGGCAGCGCCGGCTGACCGGGATCGACGAGATCGTGCTCTCGCTCAGCGCCAAGGGCTTGACCACCGGGGAGATCTCGGCGCACTTCCTTCGGCATCTACGGGGCGACGGCGAAAGAAGGACACCATCTCCCGGATCACCGACAAGGTGCTCGAGGAGATGACCGAGTGGCAGAACCGGCCACTGGACCGGGTGTATCCGGTGGTGTTCATCGATGCCATTCACGTCAAGATCCGCGACGGGCAGGTCACCAACCGGCCGATCTACGTCGCGATCGGCGTGACCGTCAACGGCGAGCGCGACATCTTGGGGCTGTGGGCCGGCGACGGCGGTGAGGGCGCGAAGTTCTGGCTGGCGGTGCTCACCGAGATCAAGAACCGCGGGGTCGCCGATGTGTGCATCGTCGTGTGCGACGGGTTGAAGGGTCTGCCGGAGGCGATCAACACCGTGTGGGAACTCGCTGTCGTGCAGACTTGCGTTATCCACTTGATCCGCAACACTTTTCGGTTCGCGCCGCGGCAGCATTGGGACGAGATGTCGCGGGATCTCAAACCGGTGTACACGGCCCCGACGGAGGCCGCGGCCAAGGAACGATTCGTCGAGTTCTCCACCAAGTGGGGACCGAAGTACCCGGCGATCGTCCGGCTGTGGGACAACGCGTGGAGCGAGTTCGTCCCGTTCCTCGACTACGACGTCGAGATCCGACGCGTGATCTGCTCGACGAACGCGATCGAGTCGGTCAATGCCCGCTACCGGCGTGCGATCCGGGCCCGTGGGCACTTCCCGACCGAGCAGGCCGCCCTCAAGTGCCTCTATCTCGCGACCCGAGCGCTGGACCCGACCGGTCGGGGTAGGGCACGATGGGCGACGAGGTGGAAGCCTGCCTTGAACGCCTTCGCGATCACTTTCGAAGGACGCATCAACTAACCGATGCCAGGCCGGATCCACCGTTTATCGGACACTCCCGCGCGGCTGGCGGTGTCTGCCGTTTCGTCTGGCGGACCAAACATGCGCGGTCCGTATGCGAGGGGCCGGGCGATCAGTGCAGGATCGCTGCCTCGGCCCGGTGTCGGGTGTGGGGCGGGTTCCCTCCGCTGGTGCGAGGATCTGCGATGAGGGGCGCGTGAATTGGCACCGGCCGATCGTGTGGTCATCGAGCACGGGAACGCAGGTGGCGGCAATTGCGGGATGGGTCCAGCTCTGCTCGATCCGGGCAGAATGCCTGGCTGCTCCCATGGTGGGCCGATGAGCAGCATATTCGTCGCCGTTTCGAGGAACCGGCAGGTGCCGAGTTCGGTGATGAGCCGACGGTCGAGGTTCGGGGCGCGCAGGTTGCCGGCGACTTGGGTACCGCTGCCCTGTGCGAGGTGCGAGCTAACACACATGCTGCGAAATCCGGTGTACTCGGGTATGAAGACTTTGATCTGTACCGCCGTGTTCGCTGCCGCGATGGCGACAGGGTGCAGTAGCCCGGACGAGACGGCCCCTACTACTACCAGGATCCCGTCGTCGACCTCGGTCACGAGCATCACGACAGCGCCGCCGACTCCCGCGGCAGTGACCACTACCGACCCCGCCCCGGAGCAGGCACCGCCCGTACCTGTCGAGCCTGCACCGGCAGAAACCGCCGCCGAGCCCTATATCGTCTCGTGCCAGATCGGACTGGGTCCGATCGAGACGTACTGGTCGGACGGTTCGGTCACCGGATACTCCGACTACTGCCAGGCCCAACACGACAGCGTGCTTGAGGCGGAGGTCGCGGCCAACACCCCCATCTGCGACGGAACGGTGTGCCGGTATCCATCCGGCGCAGTCATGCCCGACCCCAATGCCACACCATCCACCACTACGAACCGTCCGTACCCGACCGAGGACGAAGCGTTCATCGAGACGTGTATGGCCAAGTCCGGGCAGTCCCGTGAGGTGTGCATTCAGCAAATCCAGGAAGGTATCGACGCCGGGAACATCCGTGTGCCGTAACTGTCTGGCGCTTCGGAACCTGCGAAACCGACCTGCGTCGGCCGTCGACGGCAGGGAGAGGAGTCGAACCGGCCGCACTCGTCCACAGCGCTGGAATACGGCATGGATGCGAAGGAGAAACGAGACCATCGTTTCGGCGCGGCTGATCCGTCTGGTTCTCATGCCGAGAAGTAGCGGACCGCTTACCCATCCGGTCTGGGTCTGCGCCAACTGCGCGGCGGCCACCACGGGGGTTCCCCCTCAAGTGTGGACATCCTGAACACTGGATCGTGAGGATCCAGAGGAAGTGATGTCACAGATGGCGATGAAGGCGTACTCGGCGGAGTTCAAGGCCGATGCCGTCGCGCTGTACCTGTCCGACCCGAGCCACACCTTCGAGGGCATCGGCAAGGACCTGGGGATCAGCCGTGAGACCCTGCGCAACTGGGTCCGCGCCGAACGCCAACGCACCGGCGCTGCGTCCGCAGCGGACCGGCCCCGGAAGCCGGGGCCGGCGGGCGAGATATCGTCCGAGTCCGTGTTGGAGGAAGAAAACAGGCAGCTCAAAGCCCAGATCCGCAAGCTCGAGACCGAACGGGAAATCCTGCGGAGGGCCGCGAAATATTTCGCGGGCGAGACCAACTGGTGAGCCGCTTCCAGTTCGTCGACGACCACCGCAACACCGCGCCGGTGAAGTGGCTGTGCCAGATCCTCGAGGTGTCCCGATCCGGTTTCTACCGGTGGCTCGCCGCCGCGCCTGCCCGGGCCGAACGTGCCCGCGCCGACGAGGAGCTCGCGACGCGGATCCGCGCCATCCACGACGACTTCGACGGCACCTACGGTGCCCCGCGTATCACGGCCGAGCTGCGCGACGCCGGGCTCGAGGTGAACCACAAGCGGGTGGAGCGGGTGATGCGCGAGCACGGGATCGTCGGGGTGCACCTGCGCAAGACCGTCCGCACCACCGTCCCCGCGCCCTCCGCGACCCCGGTGCCGGACCTGATCCGGCGAGATTTCACCGCGAGCGCACCGAACACCAAGTACGTCGGCGACATCACCTACCTGCCGATCGGGGACGGGAAATTTCTGTATCTGGCAACGGTATTGGACCTGCATTCGAAACGGCTGGCGGGCTGGTCGATCGCCCCGCACATGCGCACCGAGTTGATCACCGACGCGCTCCGGGCGGCGGCCGCCGCCCGCGGTGCCGCCGGCCTCGACGGCGCGATCTTTCACTCCGACAACGGCGCCCAATATGTCTCGCAGGAGTTCGCCGACGTGTGCCGTGAACTGGGGGTGACCAGGTCTCGGGGTGCGGTCGGAACGAGCGCGGACAATGCTGCTGCCGAGTCGTGGAACGCAACGTTGAAACGGGAGACGTTGCAGGGCCGGAAGTACTGGAACGGTGCGGGTGAGGCGCGTGCCGAGGTCTTCCGTTGGATCACGCGCTACAACACACGAAGGAGGCATTCCGCTCTCGGTCAGATCTGTCCGATCGAGTTCGAGCAGCAGTCGGCTATGCTGGCCACCGCCGCATAGGAATTGGTGTCCACATCTCAGGGGGAAGCCCCCACCAGTTCGACCGCCTGGCTCTTGCCTTGCCCGCTGCCGAGCAGCGACCCCGGCCGATAGGTGACCTGCACAATCGATGTCCCCGTCCGGGCGCTGACCCAATAGCTCGAGCTCGCAGGCGCATCCGGATACCGGACCATGGCCGTGGTTTGCATGCGAGCAACAGACTCGTCGCCGACCGCAGCGTCGAGGGTTTTCTGGATCACATCGAAGGTGTAACCAGCAGCCCCAGCGCCCATCTGCCAGGACACGCACCGCTCGACGACGTCCCGATACGCCGCCAACGCTGTCGCAGCGGCCTGCTCGTCCCGGTACACGAACGCCTGGCTGGTGATCGCTTCGACTTCTTATTTCGAGGCGAGTTCGGGGCAGCGGTACGCGACGGCGAGGTCGACGAGCTCGGATGCCTGGTCTTCGTCGATCCCGAAGTCGCCGGCCGTCATCTCCTTGACCGTGTCTACGGCACCGGGGCCGGATTCGACGTCGACGCTCAGGCAGGTCACGTTGGCGAATTGCTGAGCGAGCTCCGGGGTCAGTTCGCTGCCGGCGAGCGTTCCGCCGACAACGTCTTTCATGTCGCTGGCCAGTTGTGCTGCGTCGTCCGGTCGCTCTTGAACTTGACGGCGGGCACCGTCCTCCATCATCTCGCCGAAATCGTCCTGAGCTTCCGCAGTGCCCGCTTCGGTCGTTGCGGTCGAGTCGGTCGGGCTGGGCGCCAGCGTTGGGGCGGTGTCCTCGCTACCACTGTCACCGCAGGCGGCGATCAGTAGCAGGGCTGGAAGGACGAGCAGGGTGCGCATTTTCATGTGGTGTCCTTGCGATCGTCGGGGTGCTCGGGCTGATGCTGTCGAGTGTTGTCAGCACAGCGGGTGGAGGCGGAGCGGTTGCGTCCCAGGCTGAACAGATGCATCGAGTCGGATGGTCCACTCGGGACGGCCAGCACGTCGTGCGTGCGCCATTGCGCTTTACCTGCCGATCCACGTAGAGCGCTGTTCAGCCGGTGCGGATCGTGGTTCCAGCGCACCAGCGACATTCCGGAGCCTTCGATGTCGACCTGCCCATCGGGCTGTACCCGGACGCACACCGGGATGCCGCGCGTGGATGTGCGGGCCTGCGTGGGGTGCACATGGTGACCTGGCGTGTACAGGGTGCATCGGTGGTCGACAGGTGGGATCTGCGTCCGCTCTTCGGCTCCGCGCTCTTCGGTGGTCATCGGTCACCGCCTTCCTGTTCGTGAGTGCGGGGAGGAGTGCTCGCGCCGCCTGCGGGTGCTCGTTCTTCGATTGTGGTCATCTCCCCACGCTCGGCACTGCCGCATTGGCTATTGCCGACTATGTCGACGTCGGTGTCGTTCGGCCCGGTGCCGCTGCGAAGGGGCAATGACGGTCTTGTGCGTGGCCGGGGCGATTACGGTGCACTCATGTCGCAGCTGGTGATCTGTCGCCGTTGATCGATGCCGTCCGCCGCCTCGACCTGCGTCCGCGCCGGTGGCAGTGGGTGAATCCGAGCTTGTGACCGCACGGCGGCAACTCCGCCGCGACATCCCCGTCGTCCCGCCACGCCAACGGGGCGAATTCGACCAGATCCTGCACCGGCTCGAACGCGACGTCACTCGACAGCTGATCACCCGCAGGAAACGGCGCGCGCGTGCCCACCACCCTCTCCAGCGTCATACCCGTCGACTGGAGCAATGGATAACTTGCGTCCCGCAGCGGTACGCACCCCCATACGCTTCGTTCACCTGGGCTGGCTCTGGACGACAAGCCACTCGATCATCCTGATCCAGTATTCAAGACGGTGCCGACATCGGATCGAGCAAGACAGTCGCAGGATTTCGGTGCCGAGGAGGTGGTATCCCGATCGATCCGCTACGCCGACGACCATCGTCGGCGCCGATGCACGAGGAGAAGGGCATGACGATCGACCGCACGAGTGTGGGCTGCTGGATCCTCAAAGGCAACCCGGACGTATTCGACTACTTCGGGGCAGTCCGGGCCCAGCCGCCGAGGATAGTGCGCCCTGGAGTCTTCGAAGGAAATTGGACCGTGGGCAACACCTACCGTAACGACCTGATCAAAAAGGGCGATCTGATGGCGTTGTGGATCACCGGACCCCATAAGCCGGGCATTCATGAAATTGGGTGGATTACCAGTGATGGCCCGATCTTCTGGGCCCAGGGATTCGATCGCAAGCATGCGGTTGACCCACAGAAGGCAGCGCAGCCGACTTATGCCGTCGACTACGCCGCGATCCGTCTCGAGGATCTATACGTTCAAAGAGGAGAGATGCTCGCCGAACCGGTACTGTCCCATTGCGAGCAGTTCCGGGCTCGTCAGATGTCGAATCCGTCGTATTTGACCCCGGAGGAAGCACATGCCCTGGCCGACATCCTCGCCACCCGGATAACCCCGACACGGCTCGGCAAGGCGCACTGGAAGAAACTGCTGGTCTCATAGATCCCGCGTTCTGCAGGTCCGGGCGGTGGGGGCTCCGGAACGGGGCCGTTGGGGCGATCCGTCCGACAGCGACCGACGGTAGCGCAGCACTCTCCGTACCGGACTCTCCGCGTACATCAGGGTGACCGCGGCTTTCCCGCATCCGAGTGCCGACGTGCCCATCCCCGCGAAAGGTGGGGTGAGAAAGGACCTCGAGCGATGGAATACCACAAGTCCACAATCATCCGGCTCCGTCAGCATCCGCAACACAATGAACGATGGCTCCAAGAACAGATCAAGTCCGATGTCGGGATACTCGGCCTCGGCCAAAACTTGATCTTGAAGGATTCCGAGCGTCGTCAACCCCGAGCCGGGCGACTCGACATCTTGCTTCACGATCCGGACAGCAATACGCGCTACGAAGTCGAACTCCAGCTCGGCGCCACCGACGAGAGCCACATCATCCGCACACTGGAATACTGGGACAACGAACGCCGCAGATTCCCTCAGTACGACCACGTAGCGGTCATCGTGGCCGAGGAGGTCACCGGACGGTTCCTCAATGTGATCGGTCTGTTCAACCAGGCGATTCCTCTGATCGCCATCCAGATCAGCGCGTTGGAGGTCAACGGCGTGATGACCCTGCACGCGACCAAGGTGCTCGACCTGGCCCTGCCGGCGCCGGAGGAGGAGGACGAACCCGGCCAGGACACCGATCGGCAGTATTGGGCGCAGCGCAGCATCCCATCGGTTATGCAGGCCATGGACAGCCTGGTGGAGTTGATCAACGAACACGGCGACGCCATGGCCCCGAAATACAACGTTTGCACATCGGGGTGCTTTTTGAGGTGCTGCGGGAGTCGCTGGGCGACGCCGATGCCGATGCCGATGTAGATGTCGTGGTTGGTGCATTCAAACAGGTACAGACCGCGCCGCCCACGCGGGAAGTCGGCCTTGAATTGCGTCAGGCCGTCGCGGGTGAACGGGTACGGACGGTGGCCGTAGCCCTGGTCGAGCGCCCATCGCGCCACGTCGGCGTGGCCCGACCACCGCGGGGCGAGATCATCACTGGGCGCACCGGTTACCACCATGGGCGCAGGGTACGAGGCGTCACAGCCGGGGCCGTCGTGGGGTTTCCTGTTCTCGCACTGCACGTGCCCGGCCGCAGGGTCGGGCGGCGCACCTTCGGTCAGGGCCCCGGCCGCCACACGAGGACCGGTCGGCGACCTCGGGGCGCGGCGGTCGGCGTCCCGACCCCGAGGTGCCTCAGCCCCGGTCGGGACTGTTCCCGGTTCCGTGAAGGGTTACCACCTCTTCCGGGGCCGGTAGATCGAGGTGGCCCAATGGACTGCGTCCTCGAGCTGCGCGTCGTCGATCTCGAAGACGGCATCGACATCCGGGGGCAGGGGATCGCACGGGCAGCGCCCGTTGGCTGGACCTGCATACGTCGAGAGCACGGCACCGCCTTTGACGACGAACACCTCCGGATAGATCTCGCAGGCCAGACGCCGAGCATTGGTGAGGTGCGTGGCCTTGACCTCGTACATGTGCATTCCTTCCGGCCAGTGCCCCGGGGTGCCCGAGGACCGCGTCGTCCGGACCCTAACCGGTATGTCGACCTTGGCCCGCAACAACACGGCCCAGTCACCGGGGATGCGAGCGTCGACATCGAGAGCGGTTCGACAGCTGGACCGGCTGCGACCTAGAGTTGCCAAAGCAGTTGTCTCCCCGCGACAGCTGTGGTGTCGCAGTACTTCCCGTTCGGGCTTGACGCAAAATTCCGCAGGAACGAGGTCTTCCGTGCGGTCGACGTGTCCAGTCGACCACGCCGATGCAGCCGGTCTCTCCGAGGTCACCCACCGGTGCCGCGGTGCGGCGGTATGAATTCCTGGGAAATGCCGGATATCCCAATGCCTCCATCCATCACCGGTGGTGTATTTTCTGAATCTGTCGCTCTCCGTCTGGGGGTGATCTATCCAGGGGCGCTTGCAGACAGGACACAGACACCGAAATGATCTCCCTCCGCAGCTTTGTGCGACCTGCCCTGGTGAGTGGGGCATTGGCCTTGACCATGGTGTTCGCGGTCCCGACCGCCAGCGCTGACGGCACATACACCGTGGGAGATCGCCTTCGTTCGATCGTCGCCTGGTCCGGCACGCCCTGTGTGAATCTCCACTGGACGCGGGCCGATGGTTCGCTCGGACGGGGCACCCATTGCGACCAACCGGATGGCGGTGTCATCGAATGGGACTTTCCCGCAGTCGCGGGACAGTGGGGCGGGCTGGAGCCGGAACTGGCTCCGGGAATGTTTGTCACCTGTGGTGTCCACAATGTCGCGAACGGCCAGACGCTCCGAGAAAACCGCGCCGAATACACCGCGACGCCCAGTGCCGCGCCGGTCTGCCTCGTCCACCTCGACTGACACCGAACGGTCTCGACGGACATTCTCAACCGGAGACGACCACGCCGGAAGCTTCCTCCAGGACGAGACCACGTATCGACTCTTGTGGGAGAAAACCCTCCGTTCAGGGACACACGAGCGAGTAACACGCGACCAGAAATCGGTAACAGTAGTAACATTCGCCGATCCGGGAACGGTTGAGAGTTTGGTTTCATTCACCGCTGCATGGAGTCAGCGCCATAGACAGGACCCATATGACTGAAATTGCGCCTTCTCGCGACCAGATCGCACGCGCCGTGGCACGGGCTGAAGCGAAGGTCGTCAATCAGTACAACGCCAGCTTTGCCGGATGTTCGATCGACGGACCGGTATTCCGTGTCGGCAAGAAAAGCTATCTCGTCAACACGGTCACAGTCGAGATGGAGTTGGGCGCACAGACAACGTCCTCGCGAACGACCGTGACACGTGTGGTCGCCGGTACCATGATCGCCGGCGTCGGAGGAGCACTGGTCGGCGGAGCTGCAAAGAAGTCCAAGGACACCAGCAAGATCTACCTGACCGTCCGCACGCCCGACGGCCAGGTCCACGTGAAAGAGGCGCCCACCAGCATGGAGCGCGTCGCCCGTGACTTCATGGCCAAGCTGGAGATGGCGTCGAAGCGAACGTGGCCGCTCACGTCGGAGGCTGGCACGACCCTTCCCCTCGCCGAGTCGTCAGTGCGTAAGAATCCTCCCAGCACAGCACTCGGACATGTCCTCATCGGTTTGATGCTCATCGGTGCAGCCCTGACCGTGCACTGGGCCTTTTGGCTCGCACTCGTTGCCTACATCGTCGTCGTGGCAGTGGTAGCGACCAAGAACGACGACAAGTACAAGAAGGCACTCGATGAGTTCCGAAAAGGCCCCACTCGCTGAGGATCTCTTGGGGACGCACCGCAATCTCCTAGCTGGGCGACTCCGGTGACGAGGAGTCCTTCTCCGACGCGGGGGCTGAACGCACGTCAGCGCTTCGAGAGTACTTATACAAGACCCGCATTAGCGGACCAGGGCACGCTCACCCGGGACGGCGTTCACACCATTCCGCAGTGGCCGGGCACGGAAGGACTGCTCGTGCATCATCAGGCGGGGTATTCATGGATTACGTAGTCGAGCAGGGACGGGTGCGGTTCCTCGACGACCGACATTTTTCTGCAGCTCTTCGCAAGAAGGTCGCGGCGCACCGCAACAACAAGTCGTTGCTCGACCGGACCTACCTCGATGCCAAAGAGGACGAAGCGGCGGTACTGGGTGGCGGGCTCGTCCTCACGATCTTCGTCGCTGGTGTGGTCTGGTTGGTGTTCAACCAGACCGCCGCCATCGTCACTGCGATTGTCTTCGGACTGTTGTCCGTGGCCCTGGCCATCTTCGATCCCAACAACGATCTGAAGATCACCAACGATGACAAGACCGAACTCTGGTTTGCATTGAAAGAGCTGGAGCTTCCCCCACCGTGCCCGCTCCGAGAGGTCGCCGCGCGACCATTCGGACCGGAACGAGTGCTGATGCTCGTCGCGGTCGCACTCGACGTGGCCGAAAAGATCACGAAAACCCGGTCATGGTCGAGTACCTACCTCGACGCCCACCGTGTGCAACTCGCCCCTCGGAAGGAAGCAGGGCAGGTTCTGCGACACGGTTACGCCCTCCATAAGGCGATCAGTGAACTCGGACCTGCCCCGCAGGGCACCACTGCGTCCGCGATAGTGGCTCAGCGCGCGGTTGACCTGGCGCGGGAACCCTTGAACCTGGTGTGGGATCGACTGCTGCAACGCGTCACCGCGCTCGACGACTATTACCGTCACCTGATAGCACTCGACATCGAACTCGACAACGCCGACGCGGCAAGACGCGCTCTCGGCCTCAACGATCAAATCGGTGATCTGTTGGTCGACGCCGTCGGAGACCAGTTCGCCACCGATCATCTTCGCCGACTATCCGACGAAGCCGCCACACTCACCCATGCAATCAACGAACTGGTCGACGCACTCAACGGCAACCTGGAGACATTGCTCGCCCTGGCGCCCCTATCGTCCGACGACGTTATCGATCACTGATTCAGAACCGATCTCGCCAGATCGACTGAGGAGCGATCGACCATCCGCATCCACTGAGCATGATCGAAGTGACCGGTTCGCAGAGGACCGGTCACGAGCATCGGCCTCGGGGTGGATCGCAGCGGTAAACCGCCCTGTGTCCCCGACCCGGGTCCACGACTCGACGCGGATCACATCACCGACAAGGACGAACCCGAGAAACCCGTCGACATCCACGACACCGGTGGCGCCCCAGTAGCCACGGGCGGCCGCGTAGATCTGCTCATCACTCCAGTGGACACTGCGGCAGGTCGGGGCTGGCGGGGATCGGGGCCGGGGGCCGGACAGGTTTGACGCCGATCAGGGCGCGGCAGTCCGGTCTGACGAGCCAGACAGCTCGGCGTGCTCGACCTCGAATAGTCCGTCCTCCCGCTGCACGATGGTGCCGCTGGGGAGGTGCGCGGCGCAGGCGCGAATGGGTGGCGTCGAGGTGTGCGTCCGAGACGTGGAGCAGGCCACCGATCTTGGCGCAGGACCGTTGCACTCGCGCGGTCAGATGCAGGGTGGCCTGATCGAACGCGTCGGCGAACCCGGTCAACGGCACCACCGGCTCCGTCTGGCGGGGCGTCTCGGACGAGGGTCGCCGCGGCTGGTGGCGGTGAAACCGGGATGGGATACCGTGTTTGACCTGGTCCCAGGTGCGTTCGCGGTGGACGGTGGAATACGCGGTGATCGCGCTGTGGTCGGGGGAGAGCACGAGCGTGTATCCCTGCCGGGACAAGCGCACGAACCCGGTGGGGGAGAGTTGGCGCGCGGAGGTGAGCAGGAAGTCTTCGAGCATGGTGCACAGTTGGGCCTGGGCGCTGCACCAGTCGTCGACATGGTCGGTGGTGTACGTGCAGGCGGTGCCGTCGCAGTGGAAGCGCGTGCAGCGCGTCATCCGTCATTGTGGCGGCGCCACCGACACTCGGTCTGGGATCCGCCTCTGTCCTGCCTGTGACAGGCCGATGCCCGCCTCGGATCCCATGAGTACATCGCCTGCCGGACCGAGGCACCGGTGATCGGCCCGGCGACAAGGCGGCCACCTACCAGATGAGGCTGTGCGCGGTCGTAGCCTCGATCAAAGTGTGCAGCATCGCTACTGGCATCTGGTGCATCATCGAACCGCCGACACCGCACTGTGTCTCGGTGGGTGCGAGTCGGGGCGACTTGGTCCAGGGCCACATCGCCCGGTCCTCTTCGTGATTTTCTGCGTCGTTCCTCGTGGCGCTTCCCGTGATGGCCCCTGGCCTCCCAGGACCGACACAGCGACAGAATCTGGGGACCTGATTGTCGCCTCCCGCTGGAGCTCACCGGTCAGTTGAGGGTCAGACGGCAGTATTCGTCGGAGTTTCCCGCTTCTCTGCATGCCTGCCAGTCGAGTTGGCCTTGTACCCAGGGCGAGGGAGACCTGGGCGAGGAATTCGTGTCCGGTCGGGTTGCTCCGGAGGGGTATCGGCAGGTGGTGCCGTCGCACACCGGAGTGTTGGCGGCCACTTCGTCTGCGAGGACCTGGTCATGGATCGACTGGCAGTAGTCCGAATACCCGGTCACCGTGCCGTCGGACCAGTATGTGACGATCGGCCCCAACCCCAGCTGGCAGTCGACGATGTAGGGCTCCTCGACCATCACCGGTTCGTCGACCGCAGTCTCGGTATCGGTGGAGGTGATCTCCGCAGAGGTCGAATCGGGGACGGACGACGCGGTCGTCGAAAGGACCGCTGCGTTCGTCGTCGCGACCGGCGCCGAGGTCGAGGCAGATGTGGTAGCCGCAGGAGGGCTGGAATCGCCATTTCCGCAACCGGACACGATGAGCGCGATCGCTAGGATCGGCAGCAAACGCAGTGTTTTCACCCCCGCAATACCGCCGCGGCTTCCGATTTCATTACCGAGGACTGCCTGCGGGATACACACGCGAAGGCCAGCACCTCACCGTGGTCGGCACCGCCGGCTTTCCCACCTCGGTAGGCCCGGACGGGGAAGCGACTGGTGATGTCGGACGCCCCGGTCCGCAAGGTCGGGGCGTCCGACGAATCGATCAGCTGCTTCCGAACCGCGGCGGCGGCGGGGGCAGGAGCTTGCCGGCCAGATCACCGGTCCACGTGAAGTCCTCGAGTCCGATGTGCACGGTCAGGGTGGCTGGATTGAGCTGCGACTTGTCCACCTCGTACGCGTAGTCGAGGGTGACCGAGGTGTGGGGTGCCACGACCCCGGAGAAGAACGCATCCGACTCCGAGTAGTCGACATCGGCGCGGTAACCGCGCTCACCGTAGGTCAGGGTCGGCGTCGAGATGGAGTACCCCTCGAGCGGATTGTCGCCCGGAGTGAACGTGATACCCAGGATAGTGAGGTTCGGGGCCGTCGCGTACTCGGTGAGAGCGATGGTGCCGCCCCCACTGCCCCGGATCACGGTGCCGAAGGGCTGAATCACCGGGGCCGGTGACGCTGCGGCGGTCGGGGCGAGCATCACGGAGGGAGCGGCAAGGGCCACGGCTGCCGCAGCGAGAGCGGTACTTCTGGAAATCAACGTCGAGTGTCCTGTCCTGAATGAGTGATTAGTCGACCTTAATAGGAATCGAGCCCTATGCCGGATAGGCACTCCGGCAGACGCCTTCGACCGGTCAGGATCGGCGATGGTGACTCGGTTCCGGAACACGGGTCAGCGGGATCGCGATTCTCGACGCCGCCCACGTCAGCCACCTTGTTGACGACCGGAACGACGCACGGGTGGTGGCGTAGGCCGATGGTTCACACCGCTTCGAGGACGCACGAGGTCAGTCCGCCCAGTGTTGCAGGCACCACTTCATCCGGGCTTCGGGCGGTGACGCGTGACAGACGAGCACGCTCGCATCGAAGACGGTCGGTAACGAATGGGACCCGGGGAGCGCTGACAACGGGGAACGCACGTATTTTCTCCGGGGAGCGCGTGCTCGAGGGCCGGACCGGCAGGGCGTCCGGTGAGTCGACCTGCCGGCGCGGGTCGAGGTAGAAGAAGGGGCCATCAGAAAATATGACTCAGCCACCGCAGTGGGGGCCCGAGCCAGGCGAGCACAACTACCGATGGCCTCCGCCCGAGGATCAGCCGACCGCGCAGTACCCGCGCATCGACGATGCCCGCGACGCATACATGCCGCCGCAACAGCCCCAGCCGATCCCGCAGCCCCATCAGCCTGGGCAGATCCCGCCGCCCGGCTATGGGCAACAACCGGCCTACGGGCCGCCGCCCAGCTATCCGGCACCGCCGCCCAAGAACTCCAACGCGGCCGTGTGGATCGTCGTCGCGGTGCTCGCCGTCATCGTGCTCGGTCTGGTCGGCTACCTGTGGTTATGGCCGCAGATCGTCAACGACAGCAGGGCGTCCGGGCCCTCAACCTCGACGTCGACCGTGGTCGTGCCCGCACCCGGCGGCCCGGCCCCGGCGCAGGGCGGCGCGGGCCCGGCACCGGCAACCGGGGAGAGCGTGCCGGCGTACTCCACGCCCTGTCCGAGTGTGTTCACGAGCCCGAGTTTCGGCACCTCGGCAGTGGGCAGCGGTGTCACCTCGTGCGAGTTCGCCGAGGAGGTGCGTTCGGAATACCTACGCCAGGGTGTGCGGGGCGGTGTCGTCTCGGTCGACGCCTACAGCCCGGTCACCGGCCGCACCTACACGATGACCTGTTCGGGCAACACGGTGGTCACCTGCACCGGCGGCAACGACGCCGTGGTGTATCTGTACTGACATGGCCGAGTTTCGGCGCTCGAACACGCGCACTCACCTGCTTGCGGTCGCCGTCGCGGCCGTGGTCACGACCGCCGTCGGCGCGTGCAGCCCACCACCGGGCAACGACGAACCGGATGTGATCGTCATCGAGACGATCACCGAGTCCGTCGGACCCGCTCCGGCTGTTCCCCCTGCGACCGCCGGCCCGGGCGTGGGGGTGGGGGTGGGCGGGGGTTTGGAGGAGTTCGATGCCTTCGCCCGGCAATTGCCCGCTCAGGTGGGTCTGGCGATCGTCCCGGTCGGCGGCGGGCAGGTAATCACCGGTGGCACCGTGATGACCGATGTCGCCTGGTCGACGATCAAGGTGCCCTTGGCCATCGCCGCGCTGACCGCCGATCCCGCCCAAGCCGGCAACGCCGTCGCCGCGATTACCGCCTCGGACAACGATGCCGCCCAGGCGATGTGGGACGATCTCGGTTCCGGAACGGCGGCCGGGGCCGCGGTACAGCAGGTGCTGGCCGAGTTCGGCGACCCCGGCACCGTGGTCCAACCCCAGGTCACCCGCCCCGGATTCACCGCCTTCGGGCAGACGATCTGGCCGCTGACCGCCCAAGCACAGTTCGCGGCCTCGCTACCCTGCCACGACGCCGCCGACGAGGTTCTGACGCTGATGGGGCAGGTCTCGCCGGATCAATCCTGGGGGCTGGGAGCGCTCCCCGGCGCCCGGTTCAAGGGCGGCTGGGGGCCGAACCCCTCCGGCGGCTACCTGGTCCGCCAGTTCGGGGTCGCCGATACCGCGGCCGGGCAGGTCGCCATCGCCGTGGCCGCGGTCCCGACCTCGGGCGTCTTCGAGGACGGCATCGCCGTCCTCGACCGCGTAGTCTCCTGGCTGGCGCCGCGCCTGGCCGCCCTCACCGTCGGCAGTACCTGCTGACCTCCGCCTCCGCCTCCGCGGCCGCATGCCGCGGGCGGTCGAGCCAGATTCCGGAAAGGGAAATGGCCGGATCGGATCCTCCGCTGGTGCGGCGAGATGTCCGCAACCACAGCCCGGATGCGGGGAACGGCACCTCCGGAAGGTCGCGAGGTAGCTTCGACGGACTTCCCCGGTGGAGCCGGACGAATGTGCGTCACTGGGTTGGCGAAGCGAGGGGTGGACGGGTATGTATCCGGGTCGTGCGGGCGAGTCTCGCGTTTCGGCGTTGCGCATCCTGCCGAGATTTCCGTGCCCCGATGTTTCCCGACACTTTCAATTGCACTGCGGTCCGGTGATGTACCCCTGTTCGCAGCCGTACTGGGTTTGGATGTCGCCGCTGGTGGGGGCTTCCCCGCACGCGAGACCGCAGCGTTCGTACCCCTGGACTACCCCGTCTTCGTTGCGATCTTCGTCGGCGTTGTACGGATACGACGTGGCATCGCCGCCGGTCTCCGCTTCGCTGGTTCCGGGGGCGGGCTGGGTGCATGCCGGGTCGGTCGACGACGAGGACCCATCGGTGTAGACCGCCACGCCCGGGTAGTCGCAGTACCACAAGGTCGGTGGTTCCGGAGCGGCGTAGGTGTCGCAGGTGGCCTCGTAGCCGATGCTCCCGTCCGAATAGATGGCTGTGCCCGATTGGTACATCGGAAGATCGCCGCAGGAGAAGGTGACCGGCTCGGGTGCCGGCTCACCGGGCGGCGGCGGTGGGAGCGCGTCGGTGGTGGTGGACGTCGTGGTGAGCGGGGTTGTCGAGGCCTCGGTGGTTACGGTGACAGTGGTGGTCGCCGGTGGCGGAGCGACCGCATCGTCGGTGCTGCAGCCGGTCACGCCGAAGGCACCGAGTGCAGCCACTGCGATCAGGGCGCTCTTGGTGTTCACGGGCAGTCTCCCTACAGGCCCGGCGGTCCCGTGGACGAATACGCGCGAGTGCGGTTTCGTGGTCCGATCCGGATGTTCTGCTTATCGCGCACCCCGCCGTGAGTGTTCCACTGTCTGTCGTCGCGATGCTTGTCCCACGGCACAAAGATTGACAGGAGCAAGCCGGAATCGGTGTCCGAAAGAGTTTCCCGACTTGCCACGCGTCGTGAGCACGAGCGCGGGCTGGAGTGGTCCCCGCGATCAAGAACGCTGGTCCACCGACGACTGCCCCCGCCCCGCGCCGATTCGCGACATGAGGAAGCGCCGCGGATCGGCCTGAGACTGGGCTCGGGCACCGGATCAGGCGGACGGGAAGTGATCGGGCCGGAAGAGTATGTGCACGAGTTGACGGCCGGCGCCGTCGGTGGTCCACCACAGGCCCACGCAGGATGGACTGCGAGCAAGTTGCGGCCAGCGGGTCAGGGCACCGTCCGCGACATACCCGAAGGTGACACCGTGCTGGGCGTCCTGCGCGACGGCAGCTGCCGGAGGTGCTCCGGCATCGACGGTGAACGCACTCACCCGGACTCGGCCGTTCACCGGTTGCAGCATCCCCAGACTGACGCCCATGCCCTGACCGGTGGCGAGCATGGGCACACCGGTCCGTCGCGCCAGTGCCGACAGGTCCGGGCCGGGATAGTCCACCGGGACGGAGGCCACTGCCGGATCGCGGGCTTCGAGCGAGCTCAGCGGTCCGATGAGATCGCGCAGCCGGAAGGTCTGGACGGCCGGCTCGGGGTCCTCGGGCGGGTCGTCGACGGCCGGTGGTGCTGCCTCGGCTCCGCGTTGGAGGTGTCCGAGCAGGGCTCGCAGGTCCGGTTCGTCGTCGAGATCGAGGGGGAGCAGTTCCTGGGTGCGCCCGCCGGTGGCGACGCGCAGGTGCGTCCCCCGCTGCCAGATCTCTTCGGCACCGTCCACGGCGTAGTTCGCGGTCTCGATCACCTGCCGGGAATGCACCCCCGCCAGCAGAAACTCGTAGCCGTGAGTCGGTGCGGGGCGAACAACGACGGAGCGGACCTGCATCACCGACGGGGCGACGGCGAAGACCTCCTTGAGGGTCACCACGACATGTCCCGCGAGCCACCGGCGATACAGGACGTTGCGCGCGGATTTGGTGTAGGTGCGCACGGTCGGGTTGCCGGCGGCGGTGAGGTCCGGGTGCCGGGTGGGGGTCTGCTCGAACGGTGGCGCCCAGATGACCACCGAGGCCTCGCCATGTTGGTAGTCGACGACCGCGGAGGGCTGTGCGTTGTCGGCGAGGGCGTCGTTGAGCACGTCCAGGACGGTGTCACGCTCCCCGGCCACGAGCCGGCTCCACTGCTGGTCCCACCAGGCTTGAGCCTGGGCCTGCCACCGCAGCAGAGACTGGTGTTGTTGCTCGGTTTCGAACTCGATCTGCTGGGCGGCCAGTCGTTTCGCCTCCGCCCGGGCGGACAGCGAGAACCGGGAACGGGTCTGCATCAGGTCCCGGTATCGCTGCTGCACCCCTCGGCGGCGAGCCTGCGCGGAGGGATAGGCGGGAGCGGGCACGGTGTACCGCGCCGCCGGCGGGAAGTGCACCCGGTGCAGGTTGTCGATGCGCTCGACGTCGTCGCGGGCGACCGCGAGGGCTTGTTCTTTGATGCGGCGTCGTTCGTCCCGCTGCGCCTGTCGTTCGGTGGTCTGCGTCCACCCCGAGCCGGTCGAGTAGGTTCCGCCTCGGCCGCTGGTCAAGGAGATGTAGCCGCTGATCGGTCCGAGGCCGCTGGAGACACCGACACCGCGTGTCCCGACGTGTACTCGGGCGATCCGCGGGCCGAGTCCGGCGCTCACCCCCCGCGAGGACACCCGCAGCCGCACCCCGGGTGCGAGCCGGAAACCGAAACCCATGTCGTTCCTCCCTCCGCCGCGACGCAGACTCATGCCGATGATCATCGATTACCCATGATGTCGGGGGATTCCGCGGTCCGCGCCTGCTCGGACTTCGGATGAACGTGGTCGGATCGCCTCGACGGAAAAGGAGGGTTCTGTGGCTGTCGTGGCTGGCTATTCGAGCCAGATCCGGTCCGTGAATCCGCCGCGCTCGCCGCGTTTTTCTTCCGCCTTGCGGCGGACGTCGTCGAGGGTGTAGCCGTGGCATGCCGCCACCGCGGTCAGGACCTCCAGGACGTCGGCGGCCTCTTCCAGCACGTGCTCGGGCGAACCGGACTCGCGCAGTTCCCGGGCCTCTTCGGCCAGTTTGTCGTGCAGCGCGCCTTCGTAGTCGTGCGCGTCGAGCTGTCGGGTGTCGGGAGTCCGGCCGCTGGCGCGGATGATCTCCGGTATCCGGTCGCGAACCAGCTTTCCCATCGGTGTCCCTTCCACGCGTGATACTGGCCGCATGTCGTTCTACAGCGTCGAGCCGACACCGCGCACATCGTGGCGTCAGGCCGTTCTGATGGGGGTCAATTCCCGCACGTACAAGTTCGCCCTCGGGACGGCGCTGCTCGAGCTGGCGAAACAGGGGCGCGATGCCGTGGCGCTTGGGGAGCTGGCCGAGCGATACGCCTGGGCGCTGCTCGCGCGGGAGGGCGGCTTTCCGCAGGCTCCGGCCGCCGTCGAGCTTCGCGACACCGATTTCCTGGCAATCCTGGAGCGGGAGCGGTCGGCGTCGTCGGCTGCGGGACGGCCCACGGAGGCACTGGTCGAGGCCGCGGTGAGGTCGATGCCCGGCATGGTGATGCAGAAGTTCCACAATCTGCGGGGGATCGGGGAGGTCGCGCACGCCTTCTACCGGGTGCAGGGCCGGGGGAGTAACGGGGTTGTGCGGCTGACGCCGGAGTTGCACCGCGTCGCTGCCGCCGACGATGTGCTCGGCCGTGAACTGGACTCGCGGTGGTCGATCGTCGAAGCGTCGTTCGATGCGGCGATCGGCCGTACCCTCATCGACCGGGGCGTGGAGATCGATGCCGAGGGAGCGGTGGTGGTGTCGCCGGCGCGGCGGGTGCCGCTGACCTCCGTGCGTGGTGCAATCGCCGGCTTCCAGCACGGTCGCTGCTTCTACTGTCATCAGGAGCTCGACCGGCTCGATGCGGACATCCACGTCGACCATGTCTTCCCGTTCTCCTGGATGAACACCGGCAGCTGGTGTGGGCCCGACCTCAACCACGTCTGGAATCTGGTCCTGGCGTGCGCACCGTGCAACCTGGCGAAGAGCAACCGGCTACCCACCGCCGACGAAGTGGAGCGCTTGCTGGACCGCAACGACGCGATTGCAGGATCACCGCATCCGCTGCGGCGCACGTTGGAGATCACCATGGGAACCACCGGTCCGACCGCAGAGGCGCGCCGGCGGCAGCGGCGGGACTTCGTCGGCGCGGTATGGAACCACGTCACCGAGGGACTGATGAGGTGACGGCACCGCCATCGCCGGCTCGGTGATCTCCGGCCGACGCCGAAGCGAGGCAGGCGAGCAGGGTGATGCGGCCCCTGGACCTGGGGCGTCTTACCGCGCGACCGCCGAACGTCCTGACGGGTCGGCGGCCGGCACCGTGTGCCGGGCAGGATCTCGTCTCGGTCGAGAGCACCCGAATCCAGTACGGCGGCGTCGGCCTCGGATCACGATGAGAGGATGGACGCATCGAGTTCTCAGGATCCGGCCCGCGAGTTTCTCGACCTGTGGGCCGACATCGAAAAGCATCTACGACACAAGTACTCGCTGCCCGGGCATATTCGCACCATGGGCGAGATCATCGCCGAAACCCGCACTCGGGACGCACTTGTCCGTCGCTACGAACCCGCCCTCACCGCGTTCCGGGATCTGCGCAACGCGATCGTCCACCATCCGTACCGCGGCGACGTTCCCATCGCTACCCCGCGCCCGGACACCGTCGACCGACTGCGCCGCATCCACCACGAGCTGCTCCACCCCGTCCAGATCGGACGGTGCCTGCGAGCACCGGTGGTGAGCACCGCGGCCCCGGACGAGCCGCTTCGCGACGCCCTGCACGAGATGGCCGAGCATTCGTACTCTCAGCTGCCTGTCTACGAGGACGGCCGATACCTGAGTCTGTTGACCACCAACGCCGTCGCCCGATGGCTGGCTGCACAGATCAGCGACGCCGGCGAGGTCCTGGTGGACCAGGTTCTGGTGCGAGAAGTGCTCGACTTTGTCGAGCCGACCGAATTGGTCGTCCACCGCGCACGCACCGTGTCGGTCGCCGCGGTGATCGACGGGTTCCGCAAGGAGGACCCAGCCGGCACACTGGTCGCGGTCATCGTCAGCGAACTGGGTCTACCGACGCAGAAACCGCTCGGTGTCGTCGTGCGCGACGATCTGGCATATCTGCTCACTCAGATCCCGGCAGTGGGCCTGTAGAACTCGGTGTCGCGGGGGACAGGGCGGGGATTGGGGGACTGGTCGCCTGCAGGTGCCGGTAACCGGTATGCCGCGCTCGACTACGAAGCCCACGGTCACGCACCGGGATCGGGGGCGCCGCGGGTGTCTTCGAGGGGAATCCGCTGACAACGTTCCCTGACGTCGGGACGCCCCTGCGGAGCTCGGCGACACCACATTCTTTGACATCAACGCGTTGGTCACGAGTATGCGCGCCCGTCCCAGCGAAGGATCCGGTCGGTGATGGTGCCCGCAGCGCAGCTTGGGTTGCAGTCGTTGTCGAACTGGCGAATCGTGTACTGCCCATCGGCCCCCGGCCCTTCCAGCTCGGCGTAGTAATAGACGTGGCTGGTGCTCGTGTAGTTCGGTCCGGATCCGTCATCCCATTCGATCGTCTCGAAGCCGTCGACGTTGGGCACGAGGGTCAGGACACCGTTGTATCGCCCGGGGTTGTAGGTGAGGAAGACGTTGCCGGTGGCGTCCGTGGTGGGCTCGGCGAAGTCCAGTGCGTCGCCGTAGACGGCGAGATCGACCCGGATCAGGATCTGTCCGGACGAGCTGATGGCCGCGACGCATCCGCCCCCACCAGGACCTGGTTCGCCATTGAGGACGGTGGAGACCTGCACAGTGCCCAGGTGCGGGTGAGGCACGCTGCGGGTGTCTTCAACCCTGCCCCCACAGATGGATTCCGCGGTCGCCGGCGGCGGCTTTACCTGGGTGAACAGGGTGATCTCGTAGGCGCCGCTGGAGAGCGCCAGGGTCGAGATCAGATCGCCGGCCACGACGGTGGCTTTGCCAATCCCCAGGAGCGCCATCAGTTTGCCCGCGACGACGGCGGCCGTGCGGGTGATGCCCTTCTCGGTGAGCTGATCCCACATCTGAGTCGACAGTCGGCCCTGAATCTCGGCGAGGATGTCGGGGGTTCTCTCGACGCCGCACATCACGAGCGATGCGATTCCGCCGGTGAGGGCACCGAGGTCGGCAGCGCTGACGGTGGTGGTGAGCCCGTCGGTGACGCACACACCCATGACACCGAGTTCCAGGGCCGTCAAGACGGCAGGATCGTCGGCGGCTTCCTCGATCGCGTTCCATAGGACGCCGTACGCCAGTGACGAGGTCGACACGGTCGCGGTGATCGTCGAGCTGCCGTTCAGTGGCGCCAGGGATTGTTCGGTGAATCCGAGGTCGACGCCGCCGCCGGGCGGCAGGACCCAGGTGCGGGAGCGTCTGTCGGCCGGCACGCCCATCGCGTCTGTGGTGGCGGACAGTACTTCCGCTGTGAGGGCGCTGATCTGGCCGGAATGCAGATCGACGAACGCCCAGGTCGGGGTGACCGGTGCGGTGACGATCAGTGCAACGCCGCGATTGTTGCGGATCTTGACGACCGCGGTGTCGGAATCGTGGGGGTCGGAGCCGGTGCACACGAGCATGGGTGCGTTCTTGTCCTCTACGTACACGACGTCGTCCATCCATCTCGGGCGAGGTTGGGATGGGCAGGACGGCGGGCGTGCACGCAGGCCCGCCGCGGAGGTGAGGAAGTGATTGGCGTCTTCGACGCGTGCCACCAGCCACTCCTTGATGCTCAGGTGGGTGACCTCAGCTGTCGCGGTGCGGCGATCAGGGCTGATCTGCGGCTCGATCACCTGTGTCGCCGCGGGTTCGGCCGAGTTCGACGCGTGCGCGTCGTAACTGATCAGGAAGAGCTGTTCGCCGGACGGGAGCGGTTCCGGAAGTCGGTATCTGAACGTCAGCGGCTTCTGGGGTTGACCGCTGGACAGGGTCACTTCCGCGCGGGCAAGAACACCGGGTATGTCCGCATCATCGAGTGGGGTGACCGTAAGGGTCGAGTCGGCCGGCCCCGCACCGGGCGGCACGGCCACGGTCCAGGCGTCGGTGACCGGGACGTCGGTAGCTTCGCTGTCCGACAGAGCCACCGAGGTCGAGGAAGACGGCTCCGGCGTCCCCGATGCCTCGTCGGAACGACCGGCACCGGGGAGCAGTGCGCATCCGCTTGCCACCAGCGTCGCCGCAACCAGCATCGCCATGGTCACGGGACCGGACCGAAGTCGTTGCACCACAGGCGTGTCCTCCTGTCCCACGGGAAGGTCGGCGGCTCACTCTAGCTCTGTCCCTCGGCGCCAAAGGCGGAATACGAAGCGCTATCGGCCGTGACCGGGCAGTCGACGAGAATGGACACGCAGTACGTACTCTGCGTATAGCGCAGATGACGGCTTCGCCGATCGGCGGCCAAGCACCTACCCATGCTGCGAGGACCTAGGGGGACAAGCCCGGAACCTCGCCGGACAACACCCGTCTGGTCGCCGCGCTGGCGCGGTGTCCCGACTCGTACAGTTTCGGCCAGGCCGCGAAGTCCTCGGGGTCGACGATCGTCGTGTCGTGACCGCCGTTTCCCGGCCGCTTCGGGCGATGTTCGGGATGGTTCGGAAACTCCAAGGCCAAATAGCCGCGGTCGAGTTCGAGCCGGAAGATCAGCCAGGTGTGCGGCGTGAATCCCACCGTTTCGGCGCGTTTGGCGAGGTCGACCCAGTCGGTGATGTTCGTGTACCCGCCGTCGAGCACCGCCGTCTGGGTGGCGATCATGGGGATCGTGCCCAGCCAGATCGGCGGAAACTCCAGCAGGACCCGGCACCATTCGCGCCGACGGGCGGGCGGGATCGGTTCCCACTTCGCCTGCGCGTTTCGCAAGGTGTCGCTGTCGTGGTGCGAAGACATCGCGCCCCTCTACCTTCCGGAGGCGTGGGCCTCCATCGACTTGTCCGCCGGCGGTTACCGCGCGAACCGGTTCTTCCCCTGGGGCACCCACAGTCGATGGAGACGGGGTTGCCGGGCAGCCGGCCAGGTACCGACAACTGCCACTCTGGAACCTGCTGCCACGATAGCAAGAGCGACCGACATGACGGCGTCCTGTCAGCAGACGCCCTGCTCGTCCTGACCTGCCGGCACCGCCGCAATCACACTCTCGTACTACCAGCTCGATCCGGGTCAGGAAGACGTCGCGTTCCTGCGTCGCGAACTCGAGCTGCGCGAGGGGAGCACGGCGTGACGACACCGGTGTTGGTGCGGTGGCGCCGGTGAACCGGCCTGGATCCGGGGCCCTCGGTCGATCAAGTCCGGTCGGCGAAGCCGCCGCGCTGGTCCCGCTTCTCGCCGGCCTTGCGGCGAATGTCGTCGAGGACCTGTCCGTGCAGGGCTGCGAGCGTGGTGAGCATTTTCAGGACGTCCGGTGGATGTCGCCGCTGCCGGTGCACGGGACCGACGTCGTGACCGCGTGGAGCCGCCACCACCGCCGCATGGCGGGCACAGTAGTCTGACCTGCACGGCAACGGTGTCAGGCAGTCGAGGAGGGCATGCGGTGCGGCGGCTGCGTGTGACCACCTACGACGACGGGAACAGCCTCTACGACACGGTGCTCGAACTGATCACCGCGGCCCAGAACAGGGTATGGATCAAGATCCCGTGGTGGGACACCTCCCCTCAGGCTCGTCGTCTCCTCGATGCGGTGATCGCCGCCAAGCAGCGCGGTGTCGATGTCCTGGTGCTCTGCCGGCCCGAAGCGTCCAACGACGCCGTGCTGCGAAAGCTGCGCCGCGCCGACATCTCCCTGACCAGCGTCCGGTACATCCACGAGAAAGAGCTGATCGCCGACGACATCGCGGTCACCCACTCGATGAACTTCACGCGTACCGAGATCGAGCGCAACCAGAACTCCGGCTCGGTCTTCGACACCCCCGAGGAGATCGACGACCTCGAAGCGGGTTTCCGCACGCTGCTGGACAATCGGGAGGCGGTCAGCGTCGGCGAGGAGGAGTGGACACCGAGTTCGGTGCTGATCCCCCCGGATTTCCAGAAGTTCCTGACACGCTACGACCGGCTCAATCCGTTGCAGTCGAAGGCCGTGCCCGTGGTGCTGTCGAGTCCGGGGCATGTGATGGTGGTGGCTCCGACCAGCGCGGGGAAAACGTTGATCGGGGAAGTTGCGGCGTTGCGGTCGATCGTCGGAGAGGGCAGGCCGGCGGTGTGGCTGTTGCCGGCACGCGCTCTGGCCGCCGAGATCGGTGAGACCGCCAAGCGGTGGAACGAGCACGGGATCCGTGCCATCGAACTGACCGGCGAGACCAACATGTCCAGTGAGGCGGTCCGCAAGGCGCAACTGTGGGTGGCGACGACGGAGAAGTTCGAGGCACTCTACCGGCGGTCCTCGCTGCGCGAGTTCATCGGCAGCGTCGGCTGCCTGATCATCGACGAGGTGCATCTCGTCGGCGATCCGGAACGCGGCGCCACCCTCGAATCGCTCATCGCCCGGTTGCGTGCCGCCGAAGCCCGCACCCGGATCGTGGCGCTGTCGGCGACCGTGTCCAATGCCGACGAGCTCGCCTCCTGGTTTCATGCTCAGCTGATCCGGTCGGCGTGGCGGCCGACAATCCTGAACACCCAGTTCGTCGCCTACGACGCCCCAGCGGCCGAGGAACGACGGGAGCTGCACGAAGCCGCCAAAGACCGGGCTCTGCGGGATCTGCTCGGCGAGCTGGTCGATACTGCCGGGCAGTCGACGACCGTCGGCCTCAGCGCCGCGACGGCAGAGGGCGGTGTCCTGGTCTTCTGTGGGAGCAAGAACGCGGTGCGACGCACCGCGGCGCTTGTTGCCGGCGTCGAGTTCCGCGAGGTCGACGACGAACAGTTGATCGATGCGGCCTTCGCGCGTGGGGTGGGAATCCACTTTCGCGATGCGCCCCGGGCCGGGCGCGCGCTGACCGCGTTCAAGGAGCGAGACATCCGCGTTCTCGTCGCCACGTCCGGGTTGTCGACCGGAGTGAACACCCCCGCCCGGTTCGTGGTGATCCGGGATCTCGAGCTGGGAATCTCTGCTCTGGAGGTTAGTCAGGCTCAGCAGATGTTCGGCCGGGCAGGACGGGCCGGACAGGAACCCGAGGGGTTCGGGTTCATGCTGGTACCACGCGACCAGGAAGCCCTCTGGCGTCATAAACTCGCCGACGGGTACACAGCACGCAGCCGGGTCGTCGACCGGCTGGCCGATACCGTCCTCGCCGAGATCCTGCTCCGGTCGATCCGACACCGATCCGACGCGTCGACCTGGTTTCAGGAGACGTTCGCCTACGCCCAGTCCCGTGAGGTTCACGACGTCGACGAGGCCCTCGACTTCCTGGTCCGCCGCGGCTTTGTGACCGAATCCGAGGACGGCCTGGCGGTGACGGAGATCGGTGCGTTGACCTCACGGCTGATGATCGATGTCGAGTCCGCCGCCGAGCTCCTGGCTGCGTTGGCCGAAGTCCCGGTCCCCGCCGACGCGGCCGAGGCCGAGGAGTACGTGCTGCAGATGACGGCGAGCGGCGTTCGCTCGCTTCGAGAGTGGCCGGTGAATCAGAGAACCTACGAGGCGGTGGTCCAGGAGGCGCTCTCGTCGTGGTCGCGGCGGGTGACCTCGCGTCTGGGCAGCCACTTCGGGTCTCGATTCTGCCTGGCGGCCGCGCATCTGGCGCTGCGCGATCCCCGTAGGCTCCACGCGAAGCCCCCACGTGGGATGTCCCTGGCCGACTTCCGGCGCGCGATCGACGAGATGCCCCGGTACCTCGCGTGGATCAGCGCCCTCGGTTACCTCGGGTCGGCGACCTGGGCGCCGGCGGTGGCCGGTGATCTGGCCCGCCGCCTGTCGTGGTGGACCCTGTCCCCACGCCCGGAGCGAGGCTCCGGTCGTCTGCTGTGGATGCTCGAACGCACGCTGCATCCGGAGAACCGGCGGATGCGCATGCAAAATCTGTGGGGTCGAGCCCGACAGAACGGCTACTCGAGCCCCGACCGGATCAACGCTCGGCCCCGCGACGTCGACGTCTCGACCGAGGAATTCGCGCAGGTCGCGCGTAGTCGCGCCGATCTGCAACTCGCCGTGCCGGACCGGCTCACCCTGCCCGTCACGACGGCGACCGCCCAATCCCGAGTGACGGTGCTGAGCAGTACCGGAACCCGCCGAGCGGTGTCCACCGTGTGCCCGGTGCTCGACCGGATCGAACTCGCGCTGCCCCCGGGCAGGGAGGCGGGCTCGATGGTTGCGGATGCATTCCTCTACACCCGTGACGGGGACTTCGCGTACCGCAATGTCGTGGTCGAGCTACCCGACGATGCGGTCGGTACACGACTCGATCCGCTGGTGGAGGCGGCTCGGCTGGTCGACGACCTGCCCGTCGTCGCCGTGGTGGTGAAGAAGAAGTTCTCGGGGCTGCGGCGCCTGCTGTCGAGTGAACGCAAAAAGCGCCGCATGTCGCTGCTGCCGTTGCTTGCCCCCGACCCGCAGTTGCGTCCGGTGGCGCTGGCCCTCGCCGAACACGAGGCTGAGCCCGAGCGTGCGGTGCTCACCCTGCGCGCCAACCTACGGGCGTTCCTCGCCGCCGAGGACAGTCACGTTCCGCGCCCGGCCGCGGCGGTGCTGCGCTCCGGTCACGCCTGCGACGACGAGTTCGAACTGACCTTGGCGGCGCTGGCCGGTGCCCTGCAGTTCGACACCGGTGCCGCGATATCGGGTGAGAAGGTCGTGGCGCTGGTGAAGATCTCCGGTGAGTGGCACCTGGCGGCCCCAACGAAGGAACCGTTCGTTCAGGTCGAACCTGTTGTCCCCGAGGAGCTCCCGCCGGTGATCCGAACGGTGCAGGAGCGAGAACACGACCCGGATGCCACCGTCACGCCGCTCTGCGACTGGATGCAGGAATTCACCCAGTCGTAGCGGAGAGTCAGCACCCCGCGGCTGCGCGCCACGCGATGCACACCGGCACGGCGCAGTGAGGGACCGCCCGGAAGCAGCACGGTACGACCGGCCGTCACTCGTCGCAAAGGGCGCAGAAGTCACCAAGGGGGGTGGAGCGCTATTCGTAGAGCGCGCTGTTGCCGCGCCAGTCGTTGTCGTCGTCGGTAGGGCTGCCGAGGAACTCTTCGGGGTTCTGACCGTACGAGGCGCTACCCCAGTCCAGACGTGAACGATGATTGAATCGCAGATCGTCGGCACGGGACGGCCGCCCGTAGGGGATCTCTCGTGCCTGACCTCCCGCACGACCGTGTCGGCGCCCGGTATCGGAGTGTCCTGCGCTCCGCTGAGCGCTCTTGGGGCGCTTGGGTGCCGGCTTCGCGGCATGAGGTGTCAACGGGGGCAGCGGATGCCGCATGCGGGTTTCGGCCGTTATCACTCCCAGGCATCGGTTCAGGAACCGCACCAGTGACCTGGTGCATTTCGGGCAGGGAGCTAATCGGCTGTGATGAGCTTGTTCCGCGGTGCACCGGTGCTGCACCGTGTTCTTGGAAACGCAGTGGTCGTGCGCGTGGTAGTGCCCGGCGCGTGCGTCGACGAACACCGGCCGGCGGAGTCGTTCGGCGACGGCACGCGCGAACGCTGGGTTCGCCCTCGGGGGTGGAGGGACCGCCCCGTTCCGACGTCGAGACGGTACGTGGTCGTCACGAGACCGTGGCTCATCGGGTGCAGCTGGCGACATCCCACGAGTAGAAGCAGGAGATGCCGCGTCGCCGGGTCGCCGTGCCGGGGACTTCTCTCCACCGTGAGGGACGGGGCTCGTACCGGAGTGGCGGGCCGGGGGCGCAATACCAGCCCCTTTGGGGGAAGCTGGGGCGCGGGTAGCGCCGGAGGACGCCGACCGGGATTGCTCCGTGTGCAACGCCGCGGCGGCATCGGCGACAGCTTGGTCCAGTCGGCTGCGGTAGCCGTTCCTGAACTCATTGTAGCTGTCGCCGAGGTTCTGGAAGGCACGCGCGATGGCGGCACATTCGGCTCTGGTGTCGCGTGTGAGGATGTGCGAGGCGAACGGCGCGGGTGCATCTTTCGGGCTGTCGGTCTCCCGCTCGTAGATGCGCAGTTCCCACCGGCCGCTGCTGGCGCGTTTGATGACATACCGGTGTCGCGCGGTGCCGGCAGTGCTGACGCGACGTGCGGCGTTCTTCGTGCGGACTACCCGGGCAGGGTCCTGACTGCGTTTCCGCTTCCTGCCACCTGCCATGTGCAGTCTCTTTCTCGGATGTGCGGGGATTCGGACATGCACCTCGACCATCCGGTCGGATGCGGACGAGCTGGGAGATGCCTACGGGTGGGTCTCAGCCCTCGTCGTACTTCTCCCAGAAGCGGGCCCGCAACCGGTACCGGCTGTCCTCGTCCAGGTCGTAGTGCTGCATCGCGACGGACGCGTCGAGCAGCAGGGCCCGGTCGATCTCCCGCGGGATCGAGGGCCTGGCCCGATCGAGCTCGAGCTTCTCGTCGGCGGTGGCGCTTTCCCGGAACGAGGCCAGCACCCGCATCACCACCTCGTCGATCGCGTGGTCGTCCTCGGTCTCGTCGTTGCGGTCGTAGCCCGGCAGCACCTGAGCGGGGGAGCCGGTGGTGCTGCTGTAGGCGAGCACACTGGTCCGACGCGGGGCCGACGAGGCCGGTACCCGCGCCGCCACGTCCAGAGGGGTCCGGCCAGCCGGCCGGACCGCCGGGACCACGGCGGGCGTGGGCGCCGGTGGCGTGGGAATCGGTGCGGGCACCGGTTGACGGTCGACCTTGAGCACCGCGTCATCGACGACTCCGCCGTCGATGACGTCGAGCTCGTCGGCAGCGCGGATCAGGTGCCGGCTGACCCCGTGCGAGGTGCCCACCGCGGTCGGGACGGCGAGCAGCACGACTTGAACGCCGTGAACCTGAGCCTCTTCGACGGCTTCGGTCAGGTCATCGTCGCCGGAGACGAGGAAGAACACATCCGAGGCTCCGTTGCGAGCGTGAGCCACCAAGTCCAGGCCGATACGCAGGTCCACGCCCTTCTGCTCGCCGTTGACACCGAAGCGGCCGAGGCGAAGCTTGACCTTGGCAAGCTCACCGATGCGTTCTTGCTGCGCGTCGGGGATGCCGTTGCGGGCCGAGTCGTACCAATACACCCGCAACACCGGCAGCCCCGACCGGTCCTGCGCGGTGTCCACCAGCGAGCTGATCAGCGTGGAGTAGTCGACGTGAATACCGCTGCGTAGCGACGTGCCGGTCACGCGAGTTGCAGCCGAGGCAAGCAGATATCCGGCATCGATGTAGAGCGAGCAGGTCGACCGCATGCGCTCACTATGACATGCAGAAACGACAGGGACGGCACACTGTGACCAGCCCATGCGCCCCTTTCACTGGTGGGAGCACGGGACAGCCTCGACCACCGCGAAGCGCCTGCCTGCAGGCGATGCTCGCACCCGGCGTCCTGGCAGGACTCGCGGTATGCCGCGTACGCGCGGTAAGCGGTGTGCGACTGGTATCGGGTAGCCGGAACGCAGAACCTTGCCTCTCCGCTGGTCACGGACGGTCTGCACACGGCAGCCGAGGTACCGAAGCGATGCCGCAGGGAAGGCCGAATGATGCATCGGATGCAATAACGGGCGTGCGAGTTGACATAATCACGCTTATCGGCGTTTCGTGACCGATTGTGCCACAGTGATTTTCAGGTGAAATCGGCGCAGTCTCTCAAGTGAACGAGGTGCTGCGCGAGCGCACATGCACGGGCCCGTCGGTGCCGGCGCGCCGGCGGCGTTGTCGGTGGGTGCATCCCGCGGACTGGTCGGGTCCGCGGGCCGGCGTTGCGAGCTGGCAATGTTGAGGCGGGCGCTACGCGTGCGCCGGCAGTACCTCCACGTTCCGTCACCGTGACAGAACGTCATACTTGATACCTGGTGCTGCGCAGCGCATCCGGGCGCCAGTTAATGATGGATAACCGGAATTATCCATCATGGTCGATCGGAGCTCCCAGGCGGTACTTCCCTTCCGTCGCGCCTCGATCGACGCCTCCAGATAGGCCAAGACCCGGGCGCCGAATCAACGGGACCGAATGCAACAGCCACACTATTTCCGACTCCGGGCTCAGCCCTGGCGCAGGATGTAGCGCTGGATCTTGCCGCTGGGCGTCTTCGGCAGCTGCGGCACGAAGTGCACGGTCCGCGGGTAGGCGTGCGCCGCGAACTTGCGCTTGACCAGCTGCTGCAGCTCCACCTCGAGCTCGTCGGTGCCGTCGACGCCGTCGCGCAGCACCACGAACGCTTCGAGCACCTCGCCGCGCAGCTGGTCGGGCATGCCGACGACGGCGGCCTCGACGACGTGCTCGTGCATCACCAGCACGCTCTCGACGTCGAACGGGCCGATCCGGTAGCCCGCCATGATGATCACGTCGTCGTCGCGGGCGGAGAAGTAGAAGAACCCGTCCTCGTCGACCTGTCCGGCGTCGCCGGTGAGGTACCAGCGGCCGTCCTCGGTGAACCGCTGCGCGGTCTTCTCCGGCGCGTCCACGTACCCTGTGAACCACAGCAGGGGGCTGGCGTGGGTGTCGATCGCCACCCGTCCGGGCACGCCGGGGGCGGCGATGTCGTCGGAGTCGTCCGAGAGCACGGCGCAGGACCACCCGGGCAGGGGCTTACCCATCGATCCGGGCCGCACTTCTTCGCGCAGCCCGTCGGCCCACGCGTTGACGACGAACATGCCGTGCTCGGTCTGGCCGTAGTGGTCGCGCACGATCACGCCGAGGGTCTGCTCGGACCATGCCACGACGTCCGGGGTGAGCGGCTCGCCGGCCGAGGACGCGCGGCGCAGCGAGATCGACTCCGGCACGGGCGCCGAGTCCGCTCGCAGGCTGCGGTAGACGGTGGGCGCGGCCGCGAAGTTGGTGACCCCGAACTTTTCCATCACCTGCCAGGTGAGGGGGGGCGGAGAACCCGGCGTGCAGCAGCAGGCTGCGCACACCGGCGGCCAGCGGCGCGAGCAGCGCGTAGTACAGCCCGTAGGCCCAGCCGGGATCGGCGGCGTTCCAGAACACGTCGTCCTCACGCACGTCGAGGCCGAAGTCCAGGTAGGCGTGGAACGACGCGAGCGCCCGTACCGGCACGGGCACGCCCTTCGGGGTGCCGGTGGTGCCGGAGGTGAACAGCTGCACGAGTCCGCCGTGCCCGCCGACGGCGACCGCGGCACCGCGCGGATCGTCCGCGTCGTGCGAGGCCACCAGGTCGGCGAAGCTCACTCCGATGCCGGCGGCACCGCCCTCGGTGTGACCTGCGACGACGATCTGCCAGGGCGCGTCGGCGGGGATGTCCTCGCCAGGCGCGAGCTTGCCCACCTGGTCCGCGTCGGCGACGACGACCTTCGCGCCGCTGGCCTGCAGCCGGAAACCGATCGCCGGGGGTGCGAACGCGGTGAACAGCGGCACGTGCACGGCACCGCGGCGCCAGATGCCGAGCAGCGCCACGACCAGGTCCGCGGACTTGCCCATCAGGGTGGCGACGTGGTCGCCCGGCTCGACGCCGAGGTCGGCCAGGGCCGCGGCGAAGCGGGAGGACTGCTCGCGCAGGTAACCGAAGGTCAGATCGGTCGCGCTCAGGTCCGCCTCGACCACCGTGAACGCGACGGCGTCCGCGGGATGCCCGTCGCACAGCAGCTGTGCGGCACACGCGTCGGCGGTGTCGTAGCGGTCCAGCAGTTCCCGCACTCGTGCCTCCTGCCCGGAATGCGCACGCGCGGTGGTCTCGGTGGTCATCGAAATTCCTTCCCTGAGGGGGGTGTGGGCGTTCCGACGCTTCCAAAATAATGAGTTCAATTGTGCCGAAGTGCGTTCCGATTAGCGCCGATTCTGCTCTGTGTGCGCGGTAGAGGTGATCGTCACGCTGGGAAGGGCATGAATCTTGTGCGCCGCCGGTTTCACGACTCGGGCCGGAACGTCTCCTGCGTCGAGCAGCGGTGAGCGTCGGTCTCGGCCGGCCCCTCGACCGGGGCCGGCCGAGACGCGATCATAGGGCGATATTGACCGACTTGGTTTGGGTGTACTCGCCGATCGCGCCTTCCCCCAGTTCGCGGCCCCACCCGGACTGCTTGTACCCACCGAACGGCAGTGCGGTGTCGAAGGCATTGTGGCAATTGACCCATACGGTGCCGGCCTTGATGTCGGCGGCGACCTCGTGTGCTTTGGACACGTCCCGGGTCCAGACGCTTGCTGCGAGACCATAGGGGGTGTCGTTGGCGGCGGCGCGTACACCCTGCTCGCGAGTGAACGGCATGGCAACGGCGACCGGGCCGAAGATCTCTTCCTGGTAGACGCTGAAGTCGCTCCGTACATCGACCAGCAATGTCGGCTCGACGTAAAATCCGCTGTCGCCGTGACGCTTACCGCCGGACAGTGCGTGAGCGCCGTCTGCGATACCGGCATCGATGTAGCCGGTGACCTTCGACAGTTGCTCCTGTGAGATCAAAGGGCCGATGTCGTTTGTGGGGTCCAGGCCTGGACCGATCTTCTGCTTTCCGGCGAACTCGGCGATGCCGGCGGTGAAGTCGTCGAAGATGGTCTCCTCGACGAGCAAGCGGGTGCCGGCCGTGCAGGCCTGACCGTGGTTGAACAAGAAGCCGCTGGCCACCCCGGGGATGGCGGCCTCGAGGTCGGCGTCGGCAAAGATCACTTGTGGGCTCTTGCCGCCGAGTTCGAGTGACACTTTCTTGAGGTTCCCGGCCGCAGCGTGAACGATCTTCTTACCGACCTCGGTCGATCCCGTGAACGCCACCTTGTCGACGTCCTCGTGCAAGGACAGAGCGGCACCGACATCACCGAACCCCGTTACGAGGTTGAACACCCCGTCCGGGACACCGGCCTCGGCGATCACCTCGGCGAGCAGCACCGCGGTCAGTGGCGTCTGCTCGGCGGGCTTGAGGATGACGGTGTTCGAGCAGGCCAATGCCGGTGCCACCTTGAATGCGGCCATCACCAGCGGGAAGTTCCAGGGGATGATCTGGGCGCACACCCCGACGGGTTCGCGGGTGGTGAAGGCGTGGAACCGAGCACCGGGGGCCCAGGGCACCGATACCGGGACGGTGCGGCCTTCGATTTTGGTGGCCCAGCCGGCGTAGTAGAAGAAGATCTCCGCGGCCCAGGTGACGTCGACCGCCTTCGCCACGGCAACGGACTTGCCGTTGTCGAGCGACTCGAGCTGGGCGAACTGGTCGGCCCGGGCCAAGATGCCCTCGCCGATCTTCCACAGCATTCGCTGCCGTTCAGCCGGGGTGAGTGAGCGCCACGGACCGGATTCGAACGCCGTACGGGCAGCGGTCACCGCTCGGTCGACGTCGACGGTGTCCGAGTGCGGGACGGTGGTCAGTACCTGCCCGGTGGCAGGGTCGACGGTATCGAACCTGCGGCCGGAGGCGGCCTCGACCCATTGCCCGTTGATGTACATCTTCTTCGGTTGGGAAAGAAAGCTCTCCACGGTTGGGTCGAGTCCGATCGGTCTGGTGATACTCGGTGTCGTGGTCATTGTCGTGGCCTTTCACGAGGGGGATCTGTACTTCACAAGGTGGACCTGCGCTGGTCCGGGTTCCCTGAGCGACTGTCCGGGGCGCCGAGGCGTGGGGTGAAGCCACGGTGGCGGTGCCCCCTCGGTGGGTACGCACCGAGGCGTACCCACCGAGCGAGGCGTCGGGCCTGGTGCCGAAGTGGTGCCACAGCCGGCCGAGGTGGGTGGGTCTCTCGGACACGGCCCCGGTGAACGGCCGGTTGGTCGAGCGGGTCTTCTCGCCGCGGGAATCCGGTCGCGCAGGCGAGGTGGTCAGTGGGTCCGGAGCGCCGCTGCAGCAGTTTCCCGTGTGGTGTCGGAGCCGGGGGTTTCGACGTCGAGGCGGACGAAGTCGATCACCCCGGTGAACGCATTCGCCTGCCCAGGCTCGTACTCGTTGGACACCGGGGTGGTGCGGTCGATTCCCACGTCCAGGGTGCCGCTGATCGAGAAGAAGTACGGGGTGGTGCGCGGCACGCGAGCGCTTCCCGTCTTCGTGCCGTCGACTTCGATCGTCCCGGTTCCTCCCTGCCCGATACCGCCGTCGTAGTCGAACCGGAAGACCACGGTCTGGTCTCGGTAGTCGATTGCAGCCGAGACCGTCGATGTGCCGCGATTGTCGATCGGCAATGTGTAGCGGTTCATGGGAATCCTTGGCTTCGGTAGGTCGATTGATCGGCGATCCGAGGAGCGTGCATCGGCGCAGGCCGAGGCACGCTCGTGCCGGGGGCGACTGGATCAGCTGTGCACGACGACGCCGCGCATGTTCTTGCCGTCGCGCAGGTCCTGGTAGCCCTCGTTGATCTGTTCGAGGCTGTACCGGGTGGTGACAAGTTCGTCGAGCTTGAGCTGGCCTGCGTCGTAGAGGCGGAGCAGCTTGACGATGTCGTACTGCGGGTTCATTGAGCCGAACAGCGAACCCTTGATGGTCTTCTGGTTCAGCGTCAGGTCGCAGCCGGAGACGTGGACGGTCAGCTTCTCCGGGTTGGCGACCCCGGTGATCACAACCGTGCCACCCTTGCCGATCACGGCAGTCGCCGCGGACACTACAGCTTCGTCGACGGTGCCGACCAGGATCAGCGCGGCATCTGCTCCCTGCCCCCAGGTCAGTTCGGATACCTTCGCCGCGGCACTTTCTGCATCCGGGAAGGCGTGGGTGGCGCCCATCTTCAGGGCGGTGTCCCGCTTGAGTGCAACCGGGTCGACGGCGACGACGTACTTGCAGCCGGCGGCGACGGCGCCCTGGATCGCGTTGATGCCGAGGCCGCCGACGCCGTAGACGACGGCAGTGTCACCGACGCGCAGGTTGCCGGAGTTGACGGCGGTACCCCACCCGGACGGGACACCGCATCCGACGAGGACCGCGGTCTCGAGGGGCAGCCAGTCGTCGACCTTCACCACAGAGTGCTGCGAGATCGTCGCACGTTCGGCGAAGGTGCCGAGCATGCACATGGCACCGAAATCCTTGCCATTGCTGTGGAACCGGAAGGTGCCGTCGGGCATCGATCCTTCCAGGATCGTGGCGCCCATGTCGCACAGGTTCTGGCGTCCGGTCGAGCAGTAGCGGCAGGTGCCGCAGTTCGGGATGAAACTGCACACGACATGGTCGCCGGGCTTGACCTTGGTCACTCCGGCACCGACCTCCTCGATGATGCCGGAGCCCTCGTGACCACCGACGATCGGGTAGCGGGGAGGCAGGTCGCCGTCGGTCAGGTGCAGGTCCGAGTGGCACAGCCCGGCCGCGGTGTACTTGATCAGCACCTCGCCGGGGCCGGGGCCGTCGAGGTCGAGCTCCATGATCTCGAACGGCTTGCCAGCCTCGAGCAGGACTGCGGCTTTGGTCTTCATCGTTGTTCTCCCTACGTTTGACGGTGCGTGCCCCGGTCGAGGCGGAGGCTGTACTGCCCGAAGACTGGCGCATGCGGTAGATGCGCGCTTTCTACCCCACCGTCCGGGCTTTGGACCGGTTCCGACGATGCGTCCGGAAGGCCCGGTCTCGAGTGAACTCGACCAGGTTTCTTTCAGATACGTTGCCGAACAACACGATTCCCATTCATGCGGGCACGCGTGCGCCGAGCTTCGAGCCGGCGGTTCTCCAGGGTTTTGCCATGAATCGGAACGTGACGGACACCATAATACCGTGTCGGCAAGACCTGTAAGTGTTCACTTTTGACACACCGCGTAGAGGAGCGGAGCATCAACCCGGCACGTTCAATATCCGCATACGTCGGTAGAGGGTGGTGCGGCTGATCCCGAGGGCTCTCGCGGCGTGCACCTTGTTGCCGCAGGCTGCGCGAAGAGCTTCGACGATCGCCTGGCGTTCGGCGCGGTCGAGGCCCAACAACGCGCTGTGGACACTTTCGCGGTGTGTTTCCGGCAGGTCGGCTGCAGTGACGGCGCCCGTGGTACGGCCGTCGAGGGCGCGTGCCAAGACAGTCCGTAACTCGATGAGATTGCCGGGCCACGGTTGGGTGGACAGCGCCTTGAGCGCACTGGCGGTGAATGTGATGCGGTGGTGACCGGTGATTTCGTAGGTCAACGCGGCCACCAACGCCGGAAAATCGCCGATCCGTTCCCGCAAAGGTGGCAGCTCGGCGTGGTGGGTGCATCGGGCAAGGATGGGCTCGAGCCCCGTCGAGTCCCGCCCGGACAGGGAAGTGACGACCAGTCGGGGGCGGGAATGAGGCTCGGCGAGCACCCGCGCGAGGAGTGCTCGTTGCCGAGGCGGCAGCAGTTCCACGTTTTCGACGATCAACACCCCGTCGAAGGTGGTCGACAACTCGACCAGCTTCTTGGCCCACCGGCTCTCGCCTTCCAGAGGCAGATCTGCAGCGTCGAGTACGGCATACGGGTGCGATGCGGCGAGCGCACGTACACCGACGGTTCGTCCGGTGCCGGCTTCGCCGGTGATGGACACCGAGCCCTTTGCATCGCGCAGCGCCTTGAGCCGCGGTCCCCAGACGTACCGAGACGAGGCCACCGACAGGGGGCGACGAGGTACAGGATTCGACCGCACCCACAGCGGCTCAAGGCTGTAGAGGGCACCGGCCCCCACGATCCTGGTTACCGTGACTGCGATTTCGCGGTTGTTGTCGATCTGCATAGTGGTGCGAAGCGGCTCGTCGGCGCGGACGCCGGCAGCCAGGTGTCGCAGCTCGGGTACCCCCGCAATGTCCAGCAGGTCGTGCGCAGCTGCGTTACTCAACACGAAGTCTTCGCCCAGGATGCATACCGCGCCACCCACACGACGCGTCGCGCTTTGAAAGGCGGCGACCAGCCGCCCTTCGGATTCGTAGGAGCTGTCCAAGAGTCGGCGTTCGATCGAGTCGACGACACGCTGGACAAAGGATTTGAACAGCGCAGAAGTAGTCTCGGTAGGTCCGACGATCCCCAGCAGTCCTTCCACTCGTTGGGTTGCCGGATGCACGATCGGTTGGGCGTAGCCGCTCAACTGCTTGAACACATCCAGGTAATGCTCGGCGCCGTCGACGAAGATTCCCCCACGTGTCTCGGCTGCTGTTCCGATTGCGTTGGTGCCAGCAACGTCCTCCCCCAGGCAGACGCCGACATCGAAACCGACCTGTTCGACGGCGGTCTTGACGAGCATGTCTTCACCGACAAGGCGGATCACCGTACAGTCCCGATCGGCGAGGAGAACGACGGTGTCGGTGCCACGGATCTGCTCGGTCACCTCGCTGAGCACCGGCTCGGCCGCCCGCAGCAACGAACCGTTGGCGGCCTCATCGATCGGACCGGGACAGAACGCAGGGCGGGACGTCGGCCTGAGACCGCACATCGCCGAGCGCCTCCATGACAACGCGATCTCTGGCCGCGCTTGTGCTGACCCGTGCAACGCCATTCTCCTCCCTGCCGGCCCGACGATCGCATCCGATCCGCAGGGCCCTGGTACAGCGCAGTGCCTCCGAGACGCACGTCTATCGGCAGGTCCCCTGGTCAAGACTTTCTACCTCGGTGTGATCGTCTCTACGAGGATGAGGGCGTCGGTGCGGCGATCACCTCGACACCTCGCGGATGGACAATGCGGCTCCGAGCAACATGATGCCGTCGAACCGGCTCGGATCGCATCCGGTCAAAGTGGTGATGCGATGCAGTCTGTTGTTCACCGTGTTGGGGTGCACTTTCAAACGCCGCGCTGTGCGGCCGCGGTCGAAATCGAGGAACAAGTAGTGGTCGAGGGTCTCGAGCAGTTCGGGATGCGGCTCGAGTGGCGCGAGAAGGTCGGCAAAGTAGCGGGTGGCTGCGGTCGGATGCGCGAGTTGGTAGACCAGGGCCACGTCTGATAGCCGGTAGAGACCGGGCGGGCGATTCGTGGAGATGACGATCTCCAGTATCTCGGTGGACAGTTTCGCGGCGCGGGGCAGGTCGTCGAAGCTGACAGAATCTACGTGACTGGCCGTGACATTCACTCCTGCAGCGACCCTCATACGGTCCACGAGATCGCGCCCCACCTCCTCCGTCGTGGCTGTCGCGGTCTCGTCCTGAGGAACAAGAACGTGCCCACCGTGGGAGTCGAGGGTGGCCAGCACCGGGTAGGCACCGCGGTACTCGCCCAGGGTGCGCAGGATCTTCCGCAGTTTGCGACGGTGCGCGATCTGCCGACCGGGATACTGCGTGTCCACTTCCCCCTCGAACGCGTCGAATTGGACGGCCATCACGTCGTATCCGGGCGCGAGTTCGATGTCGAGCCGTTCGGCTTCGGCATGAGGATCGCGACCACTGACAAGCGTTTGCGCCACCAGATGCACCGCACCCCGTTCACCGCTGGCAATGGCCTCCCGTTCGACCAGGTACGAGGTTGTGACTGTGCCGAGGATCTCCTGCTCGAGCGCCATCAACGTGCGCCCGATGTAGCTGAGGGCTTTCGCCTCGTCGTCTCGTGCCGCCTCCGTGCAGGCATTCCACAGAATGCTTGTGGCGTTCTGCCAGTTGCGCAGCACCAGGGTGAGCGGGACCCCTTCGATTGCCCTGTCCGCGGCGATCTGCTGCGCCATTTGCAGGTCCCGCTCCCCGAACGGGACGTTCTTTCGGATGGCCTGCACGAGGATGCGGAAGTATCGGCGTTGGAGTTGCGGAATTTCTTCATGCCGGAAATCGACTGGCAAACTCTGGAACGCGTGCTGATCACCCGCTGCGGGTGATTTCGCGAGTGCGTTGATGCGGGACTGCACGTTGTCGAGGATGCGGCGAACCGCGGGGTCCACATCGGGATGCTCGCCGATCACTGCGGAACTCCCACCCGAGTTGCGGCTGTGCATGAGCACAATGTACAGCGCGGTTGGCTATGGGAAGGGCCCATTGATCTGTTCATGGTCACACCATAATCTCGTCTTCATCGACATCGTGGTGCACATCACACTCAAGCGTCGCGATGTCGGCGACGGCTCGCCGCCACCGTCCGACACGAACGGTGGCGAGGTTGAGCACCTCGACCAACGCATCCGGTGGCCGACTAGATCGGACGCCCCTGTATCGACCGCTCGTGAAGACGGGAAGGGACCTTATGACTGCCAACAGGAAACCGGCGACGGCTGCAACCAGAGCCGCCAACCGCGCCGTGTCTGCTCGCCTGGACTTCGAGGACAAGAAGGCGTTCGACGATGCACACCGCGGTTTCGTCGACACGCTCGATCCGCTGGTGATCAGAAACGCTCAGGGTCATGTCGTGTGGGACTGCGACACCTATGCCTTCCTCGCCGACGAGGCACCGGACACGGTGAACCCGAGCCTGTGGCGCATGTCGCAACTGCACACGGTGCACGGCCTGTTCAAGGTCGTCGACGGCATCTACCAGGTGCGCGGTTTCGACATCTCCAACATGACCCTGATCGAGGGCGACACCGGATACGTCGTCATCGATCCGCTGACCTCGGCCGAATGTGCCTCGGCGGCCATGGATCTGGTGCGCCGGGAACTCGGTGACCGGCCGGTGACGGCGATCGTCTACACCCACAGCCACGTCGATCATTTCGGTGGTGTGAAAGGGCTCGTGTCGGAGGCGGACATCTCCTCGGGCTCCGTGCGGATCGTCGCGCCGACGGGGTTCCTGGCGCACACGGTCAGCGAGAACGTCTACGCCGGCAACGCGATGAACCGCCGTGCGCAGTACATGTACGGCAACAAGCTGCCCCACGGGCCGAGCGGGGTGGTCTCGGCCGGTCTCGGCCTCGGGCTCTCCACCGGCACCGTCACACTGCTCGAGCCCACCGATCACATCACCGAGACCGGTCAGGAGCTCGTGCTCGACGGGGTGCGGTTCGAGTTCCAGTACACGCCCGACTCCGAGGCACCGGCGGAGATGAACTTCTACCTTCCCGATTTCCGGGCGCTGTGCATGGCGGAGAATGTCTCTCACCACATGCACAACCTGTACACCCCCCGCGGCGCTCAGATTCGTGACGCGGCCGCATGGAGCGACTACATCCATGCCGCGATCGAACTCTACGCGCACCGGTCGGACGTGCTGTTCATCTGCCACCACTGGCCGGTGTGGGGTCGGCAGGAGCTCACCGACTTCCTGGAGCAGCAGCGGGACCTGTACCGCTACATCCACGACGAGACCCTGCGTCTGGCCGCCCACGGCCACACGATGGTCGAGATCGCCGAACTGATCGAGCTGCCCGAGCCACTCGGCTCGTCCTGGTCGAGCCGCGGCTACTACGGCACCTTGAACCACAACGCCAAAGCGGTCTACCAGAAGTACCTCGGCTGGTTCGACGGCAATCCGGCCACCTTGCACCAGCATCCACCGGTCGAGGCGGGCAAACGCTACGTCGAATACATGGGCGGAGCCGACGCCGTGCTTCGCAACGCGCGCAGATCGTTCGACGAGGGGGACTACCGGTGGGTGGCCCAGGTGGTCAACCATGTGGTGTTCGCCGAGCCGGACAACCAGCAGGCACGGGAACTGCAGGCGGACGCGCTCGAACAGCTCGGCTACCAGGCCGAATCCGCTCCGTGGCGCAACTTCTACCTCACCGGCGCCCAGGAATTGCGTCACGGCGTGGTGATCGAATCGACCGCGCTCGCCACCTCGGACGTGCTGGCCGCGATGACGACGGACATGATGCTCAAGTACCTGGCCATCCGTCTGAACGGACCGAAGGCCGCCGGCCGTGCCCTGCGGGTCGACCTGCACGTGACCGACACCGACGAGCGCCGGCTGCTGCAGGTGACCAACGGTGTCCTCGTCCACACGGCGACGAGCACGCCCCAGGACGCGGACGTCTCGGTCGCGCTCACCCGCACCACCCTCGGATCTGTGACGCTCGGCAGCGCGCCCCTCGACCGGTGCATTGCTGACGGTAGCGCCTCGGTCGCCGGCAATGCCGACGCCCTGCACGAACTGTTCTCGCTGCTCGACGCCTTCGACCGGTTCTTCGACATCGTCACCCCCTGAACCGCCCGGGACCCACTCCGCCCCGTTTCGTCCGTCCCGGGACGTCCGGATCTGCAACCGTTGACAACGCCCTCCCACAGATTTGGCAGTCATATGACAACCTCAGCTCTCCCCGTCGACCGGAAACGAGCCTGGCTCATCACCGGACTCCTCCTCGCGTTCATGCTCATCAATTTCGCCGACAAGGCCGTCTTGGGTCTGGCCGCCGGACCGATCATGGAACATATCGGTCTTTCCTCGAGCCAGTACGGGCTGATCGCCAGTGGGTTCTTTCTGCTGTTCAGCATCTCCGCAATAGTCGGCGGCATCATCAGTGACCGTGTCCCGACCAAGTGGATGCTGGTGGTCATGGCGGTGCTGTGGTCCGTTGCCCAGCTACCGTTGCTGGCCCCGCTCGGCGCCTTCGGATTCTGGGTCGTGCTCGGCTCCCGAGTGCTGCTCGGCGCTGCCGAGGGTCCTGCATACCCGGTGGCCAACCGCGCGGCACACACCTGGTTCCCCGACCGGGATCGTGACCTGGTCAGCGGCATCTTGACTATCGGGGCGCCCCTGGGCGTCGTCCTGGCCGCACCTGGACTGACCTGGGTCATCAGCACCTTCGGGTGGCGGGCCGCGTTCGTGGTGATGGCGGTGGTAGGCCTGATCTGGGTGGCGGTGTGGCTCCGCTTCGGCGCGGACGGGCCCGCACCGCAACTGGAAGCCACCAAGGAGAAACTGGTGGAACCCGTGACCGGCACTGCAACCGCGGCTCCGGTGCCGTATTGGCGCATCCTGGCCACCAGGACGTGGATCGGCTCGGTTCTTGCCGGCTTCGCCGGATACTGGGCGCTGGCCGTCATGATTGCGTGGATCCCCATCTACTTCGCCAAGGTGCTCGGTTTCAGCGGCGCCGTGATCGGTTGGCTCGTCGCGATCCCGTGGGGATTGATGGCCCTGTCCATGATCATTCAGGGCACGCTGAGCCGATCGCTGATGAACCGCGGCGTCTCGAGCAGGATCACCCGCGGCGCGGTAACCAGCATCGCCCTCCTGCTGTGCGGAGCATGCATCTTCACCTCACTCGCCGTTGAAACCGTCTGGCTGAAGATCGCCCTGCTGTGCCTGGGGCTGGGAATGTCGGCTGTGGCGGTACCCATCGGGCAGGCATTGTGCTCCGAACTCAGCCCTCCCGGGCGCAACGGTGGCGTCCTCGGTGCCTACGCGGCCGTCTACTCCCTGTCGGGCATCATCGCCCCAGCCCTGACCGGACGCCTACTCGACGGAGCCGCCGACCCCGCCGAGGGGTTCAACCTGGCCTTCGTCCTCTGCGCGGTCATCCTGCTCGCCGCCGGCGTGATCGCCGGACTGCTCATCCACCCGCAGTCCGACCACACTCGCCTCGCCAAACGCGCCGCAAAGCACTCCTTACAGCGGTCCCCCGCCCCGACCTTGGCGGTGGGCGACAGATGACATCGCGGATCGACGAGGCCTCCACAAGATCGCAGCGGGATCCAGCCACCGGTCACCCTCCCGGCACATCCCCGAAAGACATGTCCTGGATTCCCGGAGGAACCTTCTGGATGGGCTCGGAAGACTTCTACCCCGAAGAGCGCCCCGTCCATCAGGTCACAGTCGGCGGCTTCTGGATGGACACCCATCCGGTCACAGTCGCGCAGTTCCGTCGCTTCGTAAAGGCCACCGGATACGTCACCACCGCCGAACTCGCCCCGGAAGTGTCGCTGTATCCGGATGCCGATCCGGCCTTGCTCGTACCGGGGTCGCTGGTGTTCGACCCTCCTACGGGACCGGTTCCCCTCGACAACTACCGACAATGGTGGTCTTTCGTTCCTGGCGCGAACTGGCGGCATCCGGAAGGGCCGGACAGCAATGTCGGCGGTCGGGAACGCCATCCCGTCACCCAGGTGTCCTGGTTCGACGCTCGTGCCTATGCACAATGGGCCGGCAAAGAGCTACCCACCGAAGCGGAGTGGGAGTTCGCGGCCCGCGGCGGTCTCGATCGCAAGCCGTTCGTCTGGGGCGAGGAACATGAGCCCGGCGATCGGCCCGGCGGGAACGTCTGGCAAGGCGAATTCCCTTGGCAAAACCTGCTCGAAGATGGCTTTGCCGGTACTTCCCCGGTCGGCCGCTTCCGCCCCAACGGCTATCACCTCAGCGACATGGCGGGAAATGTCTGGGAGTGGACCGCCGACTACTTCACCGGCGACCACTCCACGCGCGGCAAGAACATGGCGCCGACCCACTCGTGCTGCATTCCCGCCAACCCCCGTGCTGAGACCGCCACCGGTATCCAATATCCGCATGAGCCCTACCCACGCCGAGTCATCAAAGGCGGATCGCACCTGTGCGCCCCGAACTACTGCCTGCGCTACCGCCCCGCCGCACGACAAGGCGAAACGGAAGAGACCTCGACATGCCACATCGGGTTCCGCTGCATCTCAAGAGTCGACGACCACGCGCTGCAATGACATTCCATGCCGCGGTAGCCCCTCATCACTCTGGCGAAGGCAGGCACAGGTGACAACACGGACCGACAACGAACGCGAAAACGGTGTTGCCGATGCCGAACCGGACTATCGCTTCACCCTGGCAAACGAGCGAACATTCCTCGCCTGGATCAGAACGTCGTTGGGCACACTCGCGGCCGGTGTCGCGATCCACGAGCTGCTTCCTGTGTCCGGGAATTTCGTTGCCCCGAATGCGATTTCCCTGGCGTTCATCGTCCTGTCGGTTCTGCTGGCCATCGGGGCGTACTTTCACTGGCGGACCGCTCAGCAGGCGATTCGTAGGGGTGGACCCCTCCGCGGTACGACCATGGTCACGACTGTCACGGCCGCACTGGCCCTGGTGGCATTACTTGCTTGCGTGGTGATCGTGGCGTCATGAGCACTCCGCACCTACGGGATCCCGGACTGCAACCCGAACGTACGGCCCTGGCCTGGCGCCGAACCGCCTTTTCTGTGCTCGTCGTCACCGCTCTGCTCGCTCATCGCGCTGCCAAGCACGGCGGAGCCGAGACCGTGCCGCCAGTCCTGGCCGCGGCGTGCGTTGTCCTGGTCTCGGCCTGGGTCAGTCGTCAGCGCGAGCGGACACTCGCACTGGACTGTCCCAAACCCAGTCGGCTGAGCCTGGCCATCACCGCTGCAAGTGTCGCAGCCAGCGCTTCCGTCGCAGCCGTCACGGAACTATGCCGATAGGGGTGGTCAAAGGGCGGATCAACGGCGACCTACCCCTCCGGTCCGCCCCGCGACCGGCGTAGGTCCTCTCCGTCGAAGACTTCCTTCCGTCGAAGACTTGGGGGATGACAGGAATGCGCAAGACCTGTCACGGGGGCTTCGGTCCGATCCATTTCACATCCAAGCGCTTCGATCCAGATATCGAACCACGAATCCCGCTGCAGACGAACCGCCTTCTGCACAACGACCCGCTCGGAAAGGGAGCAATAAATGCGCGATACCGTACGGAGCGTCCACCGTCGGGTGCAATGGCTTCGAGGCCCCCGTAAGAAGCCACGCCGCTACTCGCGTGCCTCACGGCGAGAACGAATACTCCACCACCATAGAGCTGGCCGGAACCTGGACCGGTAACTCCAGACAGCGCCGACGCCAGGACCGCACAGGGACTGTCCGGGGATTGCCGCAGCAACGAAGTCGCGGCACAGGTCCTTACCGATGTCGGAATACACCGCCCCGGGCTCCCCCGGCAACCCGGCCAAACGACACGGACTGAACAACTACGGACTCGCGGGGTTGACCCACTCGACATTGTCCGGGGTTCCCTTTCCATCGTTCCCGCGCCCACAACGTCCGCAACCTGCGTACCACGCGAGAACGGATGGGCACGTCGTTGAAACACCCACGAGCCAGCACCGAAGTCGACGTTCGCCGATACGAGTGGCTACCCCGTCGGAACCGGAACCCCGGCAGCGCCGGATGACCCCGACACGAACTCTTCTACAAACAATTCTCACAAGGAGCGCACGGAGATGACCAATCTTGCCTTGCCCCCACTTCCCAGCTACACCTCCGCCACGGGAGATGTGCCCCTGCTCGGGGACACGATCGGCGACAACTTCGACCGCACCGTCGCCCGGCACGGCGAGCGGGACGCGCTCGTCGACCGCGCCGCCGGCCGGCGCTGGACCTACACCGAACTCGCCGCGGAGGTCGACGCCCTCGCGCTCGGTCTGCTGCGCGCCGGCATCGGCAAGGGCGACCGGGTGGGCATCTGGGCGCCGAACCGGGCGGAGTGGGTGTTCGTCCAGTACGCCACCGCGAAGATCGGCGCGATCCTGGTCAACATCAACCCCGCCTACCGCTCGCACGAACTGCAGTACGTGCTCACCCAGGCCGGGATCCGGATGCTGATCTCCGCGCCGAGTTTCAAGACGTCCGACTACGCCGCAATGATCTCCGAGGTGCGCGGCGACTGCCCGGACCTCGAGCACGTGGTGCTGCTCGGATACCCCGAATGGAACGAACTCGCCGAGTCCGGACGCGCCGCACTCGCCGACGACCGCACCCGGCTCGACGCCGCCCAGCGTGACCTGTCGGCCGACGATCCGATCAACATCCAGTACACGTCCGGCACCACCGGATTCCCCAAGGGCGCCACCCTCAGCCACCACAACATCCTCAACAACGGATTCTTCGTCGGCGAGCTGTGCCACTACACCGAGAACGACAAGGTGTGCATCCCGGTGCCCTTCTACCACTGCTTCGGCATGGTCATGGGCAACCTGGCCTGCACCAGCCACGGCGCGACGATGGTCATCCCGGGACCCGCCTTCGACCCGGCCCAGACCCTGGCCGCCGTCGCCGAGGAGCGCTGCACCTCCCTGTACGGGGTGCCGACGATGTTCATCGCCGAACTCGCCGACCCCTCCTTCGAGACCCACGACCTGTCGAGCCTGCGGACCGGCATCATGGCCGGCTCCCCGTGCCCGGTCGAGGTGATGAAGCAGGTCATCGAGCGGATGGGCATGACCGAGGTCTCCATCTGCTACGGCATGACCGAGACCTCGCCGGTGTCCCTGCAGACCCGCAGCGACGACACCATCGACCAGCGCGTGTCCACCGTCGGCCGCGTCGGCCCGCACCTCGAGGTCAAGATCGTCGACCCGGCCACGGGCCTGACCGTCCCGCGTGGTGAACCGGGCGAGCTGTGCACCCGCGGCTACTCGGTGATGCTCGGCTACTGGAACCAGCCCGACAAGACCGCCGAGGCCATCGACAAGGCCCGGTGGATGCACACCGGCGACATCGGCGTCATGGACGCCGACGGGTACGTCTCGGTCACCGGCCGCATCAAGGACATGGTCATCCGTGGTGGCGAGAACATCTACCCGCGGGAGATCGAGGAGTTCCTCTACACCCACCCGGACATTCTCGACGCGCAGGTCGTCGGCGTGCCCGACGAGAAGTACGGGGAGGAGCTCATGGTGTGGATCCGGATGCGGGAGGGGGCGGCGCCGCTCGACGCGCAGTCGCTGCGCGAGTACTGCACGGGCAAGCTCGCGCACTACAAGATCCCCCGCTACGTGCACATCGTCGACGAGTTTCCGATGACGGTCACCGGCAAGATCCGCAAGATCGAGATGCGCGAGATGTCTGTCCAGATGCTGGAGACCGCCGCCAATCAATGACCAGACAATCTGGGCACGATCGCTGTACCCATCAGGCGGCTGGTGGGAGGTGCGGAATTCGACACGTGCGGTATTCCTCCGGTGAGAGCGCACCGGCGGCGTGGAATCAGTGCCGCAGACTTGCCCCCGTGGTCCGGCAGCGCAATAACGGTTTGGTGCCCATCCGGTTGCGTGGGCAAGTGCTGCACCGGGTCAGGTGCGCTGTGTCAGCGAAGTCGGCGAGCACGTTGGTCGGGTCGTCGCCGCAGATAGTGGAGCTCGCAGGCAATACCTCTCCCCCACGGAATCCTGTTCGGTGCCGACTCGCAGGCCTGGACCTGGGCAACTGGTTCGGTGACGCCGTCGTCGTTCTGGGGCCTTGACCCCGGTTCTTGGACACGCGGAATCCAGCACCGCTGGGGAAGCGAGATGATCTTCAGTTATGTCACGCAAGAACTACTCGGAAGAGTTCCGGCGCCAGGCGGTCGAGTTGTACGAGTCGACACCGGGCGCGACGATCCGAGGTATCGCCGCTGACCTCGGGGTCGTGCGCGGCACCCTGACAGGCTGGATCGACCAATACGGGACCGGCACCAAAACCCACGTCGACGGCACCCGGGTGCACACACCGGCACGGCCCCACAGCCCACGCCTGGGCGCGGGTGACGCACCAGAGACCGTCGAGCAGAAACTCGCCCGCCTCGAAGTCGAGAACGCCGCCCTACGAGCCGAGACAACCAAGCTCACCACCGAACGCGAGATCCTCCGCCAGGCGGCCAAGTATTTCGCCTCAATGTCATCCTGGACAGGTCCGGTGGGATTCGCTCGATATTTCGCTGCCCCGACTCTGGTCGGTGGCTTGTCCCGATGTGCGGTCCCGCCGGGCCCGGGGCGGTCGTTCGTGTGGCCTGATAGAAGCGTGCCGCTGATGCCCGATTGAGGCGTGCCCAACGACGACCGACCTGGCCCATCCCCTTCACGGATCGGAGTCGTCAGGTGATCATCATCGGAGTCGACGCCCACAAATCCACCCACACCTTCGTCGCGGTCGACGAGGTCGGACGCACGCTCGGGCAGCAGACCGTCAAGGCCACCACTGCGGGACATCTGTCGGCGCTCGAGTGGGCCGCCCAGTGGCCGCAGGTGCGGTTCGCGCTCGAGGACTGCCGGCACGTGACCCGCCGACTGGAGGCGGATCTGCTGCGCCGTGGTTACGCGGTGGTCCGCGTCAAGACACAACTGATGGCCGTGCACAGGCGCAGCGCCCGCCAGCCGGGCAAGTCCGATCCGATCGACGCGCAGGCGGTCGCCATGGCCGCGCTACGCGAGCCGAACCTACCGATCGCGCGACTGGACGGACCTGCCCGTGAGATCGAGCTCCTCAGTGATCACCGCCACGACTTGGTCTGTGAGAGAACCAAACTCATCAACAGGTTGCGGTGGCATCTGCACGAGCTCGATCCCGAACTGCACGTCCCCGCACGGGGGCTCCGACGCTACTGTGTGATGGACGAACTCGCCGATCGGATTACAGAGTTCACCGGAGTGGTCGCGCAGATTGCCGGTGAACTCCTGCAGCGGTGCCGGCAGATGACCCGCCGGATCGACGACCTCGAACGCGAGATCCGCGGCCGGGTACGGGTGCTGGCGCCGTCCTTGCTCGCCGTTCCCGGGTGCGGAGTGTTGTCGGCGGCAGTGATCATCGGGGAGACCGCCGGCGCGCACCGGTTCCCCTCCAAAGACGCCTACGCGAAGTTCAACGGCACCGCCCCGATCCCGGTCTGGTCGGCCCACGAGCGGGTCCGTCTCAACCGTGGTGGTAACCGCACTGTCAACGCTGCTCTGCACGCCATCGCCATCACTCAAGTCGCCCGTGGCGGTCAGGGCAAGGGCTATGTGGACAAGCTGCAGGCCGCCGGAAAGAGCCGGCGAGAGGCACTGCGCCTGCTCCGCCGTCGCGTCTCCGACCGCGTGTTTCAGGTCCTGCGTGCCGACGAATCTGCACTCGGAAAGGTCGCGAATGCAACGTTTTCGGCGGCGGCTTGACATAGAAGCATCGGGGAGACGAAATGGTGAACCGCTTCCGCTTCGTCGCCGACCACTCCGACACCTATCAGGTGAAGCGGTTATGCGAGCTCACCCGAGATCGAGCGCTCGTCCTACTATGCCTGGAAGTCCGCAGAGCCGACGAGGGCGGCTCGCGCCGAGGACGACGCGCAGCTGGCCGAGCGAATCCGGGTGATCCACACCGAGGACAACACCTACGGAGCCCCGAGGATTACTGCCGAACTCAACGATGGTGTTGCTGCGGACGAGAAGATCAATCACAAGCGGGTGGCCCGGGTGATGCGCGAGAACGACATCGTCGGCTACCGGCGCCGACGACGGGTCACGACCACAGTCCCCGAACCTGCCGACCGGAAGGTGCCCGACCTGCTCGAGCGGGATTTCACCGCCGACGCACCGAACCGCATCTACGTAGGCGACATCACGTACCTGCCGATCGAGGGCGGAGCCAACCTGTATCTGGCGACAGTCATCGACTGCTACTCCCGTAAGTTCGCCGGCTGGGCGATCGCCGACCATATGCGCACCGACCTCGTCGCCGACGCCCTCCGTGCCGCCGACCAGGCTCGTAATGGACTGGCCGGGGCCGTCTTTCACAGCGACCACGGAAGTCAATACACGTCGAAGGAGTTCGCCGCTCTCTGCGACCGTCTCGGCGTCACCCAGTCGATGGGCATGGTCGGCACGAGTGCCGACAACAGTCTGGCCGAATCTTTCAACGCCGCCCTCAAACGAGAAGTCCTCCAGAGCGCGAACACCTGGCCCGACGAGGCCACATGCCGACGCCAGGTGTTCCGCTGGGTCACCCGCTACAACACCAGAAGGAGGCACTCCTGGTGCGGACACCGGTCCCCGGACACCTATGAGACCCTCTACACCGCTATGCTGGCATCCGCCGCGTAATCCACCACCCGTGTCCACAATCCGGGGATAAGGCCCGATCGAGCTCTGGGATGGATCCGAGTGGGAGGCACAGGCTGGGCGCGTGTGCGACCGTGCACCGGTCCGCGTCTTCAGTCAGAAGCAGATCTACGAGCTGGCATCGGAGCCGCCGAGCTTTCTCACCATCCTCGACGACATGCCGCAGATTAGGCAAGCAGAGTGGGACGAGGAGTACGAGGCACTCCAGCTTCGGTTCAAAGGTGAGATGCAATTATCCTATACTCGCCCAGCCCCCGGATCATTGATGACAGGGGAAAGAAGTCATACCAGGTCTGGCGACCGCGGCCCTCGGTTTCAAGGACCCTCAAAAAGATAACGGGAGCAGGAGCCGACTCGGTCAGCACCGTCGCCTGCGGATCGCCTCGGGTGAACTCGGTTCGAAGTCGCCTAGCTCACACGCGATCTGATCCTCCAACGTTCCGCGATCGATGCGGAGCTCGTCACACATGGCGTGCCACTCGATCATTTCGGAGGTTCCCTGCGCAGTCGGGCACCGTCGTGCGCACAGTCGCCGTCGGGTACCGCAGATTCGAACTGTTCGCATGCCCCCGCCAGTCGGCTAAGTATCTCTGCCGCAGCTGTGCCGTCGATGAAGGCCGAGATGGGATACAGCAGGAACGCTGGAAGGCCCTCGGAGTCCGTGCCGTACTGATACCGCGCCACGTAGCCGATGAACGGATCGGCGCGACCGTCGGGGTGCTGATCAAAGGTGATGAAGCGACGGAACCGTTCACAGCGCGCGACGTAATCGCGCTGGACATTCGCTGGCGCAGACGCGAGCTCGGCGTAGCTGTGTCTGTCGCCATGGAGATGGATCTTGATCACCAGTTCGAAGCCCAGTGTTCGGGTATTTACGACTTCAAACCTGTGTTTCCAATGCCTTTCGACCAACTCGCCTAGAACGCTGCGGACGCTCAGCAGGTAGCTGAGGTAGTCCTGCATCCCGTGCACGCCCAGTCGCATCAGCACGTGGTAGGCCGAAACGATGCCGTGGCTGGAGCGTGAATTCTCGATACTGACATCACAGTAGCGGGCATCGCCCCACTGCGTGTGCTCATCGAGTGGGCTGACGTCGTCGGTGCCAACAAGGTTGTCGGCGGTCCTGGTCACGAAGAAGCTACTGACTGCCGGGCACAGACCCGTCTTGTGGAAATCGGCGCCGAAGGAGTCCGCCGAGCGGACTGCCCTCACTGCGGCCGACGCCGTCTCGATCTTGCGCAGCACGTCCGCGGCGCGAACGGTGCTTTGATAGTGGCCGGGGTCAGCACCGAAGAGCAGCCACGCCCAACTGATCACAGTGTCGAAGTGCAGATACGGCGGGGCGTCGTAAGCGTCGAGTAGCGAGCGGATACCGCCGACGTCGTCGATGGACAGGTTCAACGTGCCTCCACCGGAAGCGATTACGCAAGCGACTTGTCTGCCCTGCCGGTGGCATCGCAAGAGCTCAGCTTCTAGCGCATCGAGGTCCAGCCGATCCTCGGTATCAGTCGGAAGCCGGATGCAGTTGTCAGTACCCAAACCCAAGAAGTTGCAGATGCTTTCGAGCGAGAAATGACAACGTTGACTGGCGATGACCACGGGCGCACCGTGAATGCCGCGCCGGATGAACCCGCGGTCGAGTCGATTTAAGCCAGCCTTGATAGCGTAGAGTAATGTCCCCTTCCCGCCGCTGGTGGCAATCCCCACCGCGTCCGGCCACCCCGCGAGTTCGCCCAGCATCCTGCTCACTCGCTTCTCCAGCAGATTGACTTTGCCTGACGTTAGGTCGAAGAAGGCGTTGGGATTGTGCAAGGACGTGAACGTTGACAGTGCCACCGTGTCCAGCCATGGCGAGGGAACCAGGTTGAACAGCGCCATTGGATCATGCCAGCGCGCAGCACCTTCGAACGCCTCCAACGAATGAGTGAACGCCTGCTCGGACGTCAAACCTCGCAGCGGCAGCGCCGGGTATGCCGTGGCCTCGGGGTAGCGCATCGTCGAATCGATGGGCCGCCTTCCCCCAATCGATTCCGCGCCCGACTTCAGTCGCTGCGAGATCGTGGCAATCTTGTCGACCAGATCGTCGATGTTGCTCTCGTCGGGGCGAAGAAACTCACCGGGATATAGCCGGCCGAAGTCATCCACCGATGACCGCCGTCATGGTGCCCCAGCCGATCGGGTGAACTGAATCCGCACGCTTTCCCCCTCATTGCGTCAAAATTCGCAGCGAACAGTCACACTAGTGGCTTTCCCTGCGTTAGGAAACAGATGCGCGCGGATACGATCTTGGCGTTAGGTCGAGCCCGAGCCCAAGCCCGAACGCCGCGCGCCCACGTAAGCGACCGACCGTTGCGCCATTGTCCGACCGTCTGGTTGTTTGCGCGGCCGCTCGGAGTCAGCCGTCCGCGTAGCCTGAAGTAATGTCAACCAGCCCGGCCCAGTGGTGTACTGGGCCGCCGGAGGCGCGCATCCTTTGCTGGGCCAGCCATAGTGCGACGTCGGGCGACACGTCGCGGGCAAGGCTGGGGTAGACGTCGGCTAGCAGAGCGGCAGTTGGAGAGCTCCCGTCGTGGTCACCGTCGGGCAACGGATACACCCCGGCCAGGATGTGGTCGGAGCCTGTGATCATCGCGAGTGTCGGCAGACCCAGTGGGTCTGAGGCCGGGTCAGGATCGATGCGGCCGGCCCAGCACGCACCGATCACCCATACCCGGGGCGGCTGGATGCCCAGTAGGTGGGCTGCCGACAGCTGAACGTCCTGACCCAAGTCGAGCGTGTGGCTTAACCCGACGCGGGCTCGTCCGTGCACGCTGGCGATGGTGAACTCGTGACTTCGGTCCGCCAGGCTGCGCAGGAAGTCGCGCGCCGACTCGGGGTGGTCGACCTGGCCGTGAAACGACTGGTCCAGAGCCGCCCGCTCCATCTCTTCCCCGCTGACACCCGAGAGCCACGCGATGGCTCGCGCCGTGGGCGCCGACTCGCGCGAGCGCGCAGTCCTGCTGAGTTGAATTACGTGTAGGGATGGGGCGACGGACACCATCACCGACTCGGCCAGTCGGCTCGGGGACGTCGACTGGTCCCCATACGGGAGGGCTGCCCACGGCACACTCCAGATGCGGACGTCGGGAATCACCAGCACGCGTATGGCGCCACACGGTTCGGGGGCGTTCGCCGAGATGTAACCGATGAGCTTGGGGGAGAACAACAGGGCCCCCAATGCGCGCAAGCGCTGATCGTCGGACTCATCGAGCAGTGCGAACAGCGCGTCGATCCCAGGCGCATCGTCACTCGATGCCACACCTTCGACGACTGTCACGGGCGGTGTCGTGCAGACGGGGACGAGTTGGTCCGTCGGCTCGGACGGCGTCATCGCCGCCAGCGCCGCAGCGGAGTGGGCGTCGATCACGGCGCGGTCGATGGTAGTAGTACCGTCGACGCTGGTGTACACGGTGAACAGCGGTGCGCCGCCGAGCAGGCCTGCAGGGCAGGCGAGTTGGATCACCGGATGCCGAGCGGCGACGAGCCGAAGTTGTTCTGCCACATCAATGGTGGGTGGCTCAAGAACAGCTCGGACGTCGCGTTGCACAAGCCCTTCGAGTTGGGCCAGCAGCCGGTCGCGTTCGGCGCGCCGGGCGGCCAAGTCCTGGTGGGTGTAAGCGGGCCCGCTGAGCGGCGCCCTCCAGCGGGACCGCACTCCTGACAGCCCGGCGTCGCCCCGGTTGTCGGTGATCACCTCGGCGCCCTCCACTTGCATCAGCTGGATGACGAGTGAACGGATCCGCTCGCGCAGCGTGGCGGCGACGTCGTCGTCGGGGGAATGTTCTGCCTGCGACAAGGCGTGCAGGGCTGCCAACGTGCTCGAGGTGCCGTCCTCGATGATTTGCGCCGCTGCGCTGCTGCGATCCAGTTGCACCGTCAACTCCAGCGCAGCGCGCTGTACTCGATCGAGCCGTCGGGCGTACGCCGTGCGCCCCTCGGGGCTGCTGATCCAACGGCCCATCTGGCGACCGCGTCGGTGCACATGGGCCAGCACCTTTAGCTCACGTTCGCGGTCGTGGCCGCCGACCAGTTGGGCGTGCCGTTCAGCGCACCGAAGGTACTCATACGGCGCGCCGATCTGTTCGTAAAGCTCCAGCGCCGTAATCAGTGTCGCGATTGCGGCCTGCTTGTGCTGCGACGCTTGAAGCCCTGCCAGCGCTTCCCGAGTCCGCGCTTGTCCCAGCAGGTTCTGTGCTTTCTCGTAGCAGCGCAGCGCACGTTCGAAGTGGCGGATGGCCCGGGCGTCGTCGTTCTCGGCAGCGAAACGCGACCCCAGCCCGTACTCGGCGTTGCCGGTGGAGTTGGGCGCGTCGAGGTGCTTGTAAACCGCCAACGCCGTGTAGTAGCGCGGCTCCGACCGCCCAGGCGCGTTAGTGCTCAGCGCGAGATCGCCTAGGGCCCGCATCGTATTCGCCCGGCCCAAGGCATCGCCCAACTCTCGATAACTGCGCAACGCGATGGTGTAGTCGCGAGCCGCATTCTCGAGGTCACCGTGGATGCGCCGGGCCTCTCCGCGTTCGAAGTGTGCGTTGGCCTGAGCGAGTCGATCGCCGACCGCCCGGCCATGCTCGATCGCCATGGAAAACGATGCCAGCGCCGTGCTGGGATCCCCACGCAAAGCCGCGAGTTCACCGCGACCCACGCAGGTGTAGGCCAGCCCTAGCCTGTCGCGCGCCCGCTCGTAGGCGACGGCGGCCAACTCGAATCGTTCGGTGGCAGCATTCAGGTTGGATGCCCTCATGGCTTGTTCGGCAATGCATCGCAAGGCATGTGCCTCCCCGAGTAGATCACCGACGCGACGCGAACCCTCGACGGCTTGCTCGTAGAGCTCAGTGGCAAGTGTTGGGTCCCCAAACCGGAGGGTCAGATCCGCCAATCCCTTGTGGCAGCGGGCGACCCGGGCGTGATCGCCATATCGGATCGATAATGCGAGTGCCCGTTCATAGGACGTATGAGCGAGTCGAAGATCTCCGTCGCGGCGGTGGATGAGCGCAGAGGTGAACAGGAAGCGTGGCAGTGCCGTGGGGACGTCGTCGGGACCGACGTCGGCGATTGCCGCGTCGACGAGGTCGCGCGCCTGATGGATCCTTCCGGCGCGCAATTCGAACACCGCTAGAGTATTGCGGGCCATGCCGATCCCCGCCCGGTGGTCGTGTGCTCGGGAAAGCGAATAGGCGCAACCAGCGCTTTGTTTCGCAGCAGGAAGCTCACCGGTGCGAATCAGTACCTCGGTGAGGGCGCAAAGCGCGCGTACCTGAGTCGCAGTATTGCGACGTGAGCGGGCGTCGGTCACGCTGCCCCGCAGAATCACTGCGGCCCGTTCGAGACGCGCCGCGCGCAGCGCGACGGCTGCCTCGGCCTCGTCGGCGGCCCAGGTCAACGGATGCTCACCGTATTCGTCGTGGCCCGGTCACCGCCGCCGCGCTCGGATGCAGAAGGCGTGGCCCGGCACCTGAATCGACTGAACGCATGTTGCTCCAGCGTCTTCGGATCCTCATCGACGCCGAACTCACACTGCATAGGCGCCGTAGGAATCGTATGCCGTGATGATCTGGCGGTTGCGTCCATAATCTACCTGGACCTTCACGGAGTAGCAGCCCTCTTCTGGCGGAGCGACTCTGACGCTCCATCCGTCCTCGTCGGGTTCCATCGCCACGGCATCCCCGAAGTCCATGTCGCCAGGTCCGCGCACGCTGATCCGTGCCCCGGCATCGGTCCGGTCAGCCCCGTTCAACCTGACACTTAGGACTGACAGTTGGCCGACCGGATAGACGTCGTCGACGTCGAACCCGATCCACGGAGCAGTGGCACCCACATCGCGTACGGAAGCTAGGGAAGCGGAATTGAGCGAGGCCAAATAGGCTGCCACCGTCTGACCCGACTGTAACGGGATGTGCGACTCGGGTGCGAACCGCCTGAACTGGTCGACATCGGGCCCGGTGCTGTGCTCGATGGGGATGGCGCTGATCGCGGGCACAGTGCCATCACCGAGCCAACCGACATTGGGCAGCCACTCCGCGTCCGTCTTTGAGATCTGCAGACCCGACTCCGTGACGACTGCACGCGCCGGCGTGGGATGACCCTGCGAATAGAAGGACACTTGGGTGGGCCGCTGGGCAGGTGGCAATTCGTGCAGTCGCGTACATATCGTCTCTAGTTCAAGGTGGCTAGCGTATGCCGATGAAGCCCTGTTCCGGAAATCTGCTGTGGCCACTGCGAGTTCGTGAGGGTAGCGCGGTTGATCCCGTTCGAACACGGCCCGGTATCGGGGCAGGAGTTCATATGTCGATGGCCAGGAGCGTAATACCTCCGTGGCTTCGCCGAACACATGTCCGGTGACCGCTGATGCTGGACCACCGCCGAACCGGACCCCATTGACGAGCCAGTCGACGGCCTTCGGAGCTCCTCGGTGGGGGGTTCCAATGGTGATCAGCCGCTCGCACACCGCGTGCCCGCCCATTGCCCACCACCACCGCGCCACGAGGCCTCCCAACGAATGCGCAATGGCGATGACTTTGGTGTCGGGGCCGAGTGCCTCGAGGCGCCGTTCGACGTCCCACAGCAGTCGCTGTGCGACCTCTTGAGCCGGCAGGCGGAAATCGTACGGGAACGAGACGAGGCGAGCCGAGAGGTTCGGAGGCCGGGTCTCGAGGCTGACGTCTACTTCGTCGTCTCTCAACCGGTATAACGAGCGGATCGTCCGTTCCAGCGACTCGTAGCCGGCCACCTTCTTCCAAGGGAGTACCGCCATCGTCTTCAAGAGCCCGGATGGTCGCAGCGGTTGGTCGATCGCGAGCCGTTCGGGTCGGCGCAGGATGGTCGATGCGCTGCCGCGGACGTGATACCCCCAGACCGGATCGCCGTAGGTGTCACACAGGGTCGATCCGCCTATACCGGGGATCAATAAGATCAGCTTGGTTGACACCGCGTCGCTTTCGTCGATACCACACGATTGAAACAGCGAGTGTAGTCGTTCGGCGGTCGTGGCGGGAGCATGGCGCGGCCCGAAAATGGGCTGGCTCAGCCACCCTTGCGGGAGGGTTATCTCGACTTCCTCGACCATCTGCTCGCCGAGGAGCTGGCCGTGCGGGAATCACGGCGCTTCCGCAATGCCCTCGAGCTGTCGGCCCTGCTGCACCACAAGACCCTCGACGAGTTCGACTACAGCTTCCAGCCCGGCCTCGAACCGCGCCGGGTCCGGGACCTGGCGACACTCGAATTCGTCTCCCGAGCAAGCAATGTCGCTCTCCTCGGTCCGCCCGGGGTGGGCAAGACGCACGCCGCCGTGGCGTTAGCTGTCGCGGCGTGTCAGGCCGGGTACTCGATCTACTTCACCACCCTCGACGACCCGGTCCGCAAACTCAAAGCCGCCGATGCGGTCGGCCGGTTGCCCAAGCAGCTGGGCAGCCCGATGCATCCGTCGTTGCTGGTGATCGACGAGGTCGGCTACCTGCCACTCGACCGCGAAGAAGCCAACACGGGGGCACCTCCCTGCACGCAGTGCTCGGGGGAGTCTTCCAGTTGATCAGCCGCCCATACGAGAAGGGCGCGACGATCGTGACCAGCAATAAATCGTTCACCGAGTGGGGCTCGGTCCTCGGCGACGATGTCCTCGCCACCACCATCTTGGACCGACTGCTGCACCACCGACGTGCTGACCATCAACGGGCCCAGCTACCGACTCGAGGACCGCCAAGCCCTTGTCAGCAAGCCCGACGCCCCGGCACCATAAGACCGTCGGTCACCGACACATGAGGTCGTACGCGCAACGACAGCTGAGGTCGTACCCGGACAGCACCCCGAGTGCTCTGGCGAGGGGTTACGGGCGTCCACGTGGCTTTGGCACCCGTGGAGCCATTCGGTGGCTGTGGCGTGGGCCTCCTCATCGGTGAGGGTGTCGATGTGTTCGGCCATCGCGGCGGATCCCGACAACGTCGCAGTGACCAGCTCGTCCGCACCGGGGGCGAGGTCCCGGCGCGGCGGTGGTGGTAGCCGATGCCGCGTCCCAGTGGGCCACCGTGCTTGGGACGTAGGCGTGCTCCCCCGCTCGGTCATGGTCGCCACGGCGTCGAGCAGGTAGGGGGCGTCAGTGAGCAGATGCGCTGGCAGCGCCACGTGGCCTTCGGCGGTGCACCAGATGGGGAAGCGGTGCCATTCGGCGGCGTCGTTGCGGCGGGTGGCCGCGGCCGCGACCGGCGGCGGTGCTGGCGAGCTGCGTGACGGCTTCCTCGCCGCGAGGCGGAATCTGTGCTGACCGCTCCACCGGCATCCCATCGGTGACGCCGCGTCCGCTCTCGACCGAGAGCACCGGCGCGGCAGGGTCGACGGAGGTCGGCACGGGACTTCAAATGGACTCTGCAGGTGGTAGGTCGTGCCGGTCCGGGTGGCCGAATATCGTGGTAGTTCGACCGTCAACCGCGGCGCTCGTTCTTCCGCTTCCTTTTAAGAAGACACCCCCCTGGTAGCAGTGCATCCTGAACTCATGTCTGAATTGGGTTCACCTGCGCCGGTGTCGACATCGGTGCTTTGGGATTCGATCGTTGGTGCGCAGCTCGAGGAACTTCTCTTTGGGCTTCTGGACGCGATGGGGGCGAAAGAGCTGGCCTGGCGAGCCGGCTCCCACAGTGGGGTCACCGCGATTGACAACGGCCGGGATCTCGAAGCGGTCTTTGTGCAGCCAACACCTGACGGGGAGGAGGATCGCACCCGTTGGTGGATCGAATCAAAGGGACGCGGAACAACAGTCCCTCGAGACGAAGTCACGACGGCGGTTAACAACTTGACTGCCAGAAATGATATCGACGTCTTCGTCTTCTGCACGAACAGCAGATTCTCCAACCCCACGCGGGACTGGGTGGCTGACTGGCAGAAGCTTCATCCTCGGCCAAAAGTGCGACTTTGGGATCGAGACACTCTTGATCGACTCATCCGCGATCACCCGACTGTCGCAGCTCGTACGCTGCCGCAAGCGCTCGATGATGCACAGCGCCTGACACTGCTCTCCGCCAGATTCTGGGAACTCGGGGAGACACCAACCCAGCAAGACTTGGATTACTTCTGGGAACGGCAGTCGGTCGTCCAGGCTGCCGACGACGAAAGACGAGCGATTGCGATGTTCACGTACGCGGAGTCGGACGAAGGACTCGCCGAACGCCCCTGGGGGACGCTGATACCTGACGAGCCGCTCGCGATCACCGAGACTCTCTACCAGGCCGCCTATGAGCTCCCGCGGCTCGGGGTGAGACCTCTGGCGCGACCGGTGGACGGGGGACAGACGGTGCGGGCTGCTGCGTACCTGATCATGTCGGTGATGCCCTATTGGCCGGCGAACCGATTGCACAAGGTGATCTTCAACCTTGGGGATTGTATCGAGGGAGACCATCTCCTCAAGAATCCAGAATTCATTGAAGCTTGGACCAAAATCGCCGTGACACCCATCCTTGGGCGAATCCAAGATGAGCTGGCCGATGTATGTACTGACGACTGCCCCCGGGTCATCACGGATCCCGTGCGAGCGTTCGCCCCACCCATTTTAGGAAAGCAATACTGGCGGCGATTCGGTCTGGGCGACGCACCTGACGCCCGGATCCTCACGATCGAAGAGATCAATGAGCCTTGTGTAGCCGGCCTCCCGCTCGACGCACACCGCCGGTGTCCGCTCATCTCGGATGTCGAGCAGAGCGTGACATTCCTAGAGGATCTATGCCACGTGTTTAAGTTTCGGCGAGAGTACCCAGAGGATCAGTACTGGAAGTTCAAGGACAAACCGGACTGGATGTGCAAGAACGAACCGGAGGATGGGGACTCATCCGAAGGCGGGGAGGTCTAAGCAGAAGCGCCGGCTTGGATGGTCTCTTGCCCACAGTCCAACATGGTTACTTTCCCAATTGAGGGGAATCGCTATTGAGGGAATCGCTACATCAGTGCAGTCTGGGCAGTCCGACCTGGTCGGGAGTCTTGTCGTCGCGCAGGCCCGCCAGCTGGGAGGCCGCAGGCGTCCGCTGCTGTAGTCGCGGTACTCGACGTCCCCCACAAGGATCGGATCGGCCCAATGAGCACCGCGGATTTCCCTGCGGGGCGCGGTCTTGAGCGGGCTGGTGACCCGTCCAGCCTTCTAAGCTACGCACGCGATTCGCGGCGGCACACTCGCACGACGGACCTCACACCCAGGACAGGACGAGCTCGGTGCTGGCCCGAGGATTTATGGCTCTTCGCAGTTAGCAGTGGCATTGACGCCGACTGGGTGTGCTCCGCCGGGAGCGGCGGGTGCAGGCCCACCGTACCCTGCGTCGCTGGTTGTCGGGGTTGCGGAATCCGAATGCGATCCGCCCGACGTGCTTGACGATTCGGTTGTAGCCCTCGCTGCGCGCGTTGGACAGGCCCGTCTGGATGGCCCGGACGATGGGGTCCTGCCAGGTCTCGACGGTGCGGGCCAGCGCGGTGACCTCGGGCACCGAGCAGGCCGCACAGAACTTGTAGAACCGATACAACGCGGCCCGGATCTCGTGCCGCAGCCCGCCGCGGGCGGTGCACGCGAGCAGGTCCCGCAGCAGCTCCTTGGCGATCCAGGCGGCGGCGATCTCCTCGCTGGGGTCGGCGGCGAGCAGCTTGGTGAACAGCTCGGTGCGCTGCTCGGCGGTGAGAGTCTCGGCGCCGCGCAGCAGCCGGCGACGGTTGATCCATTCGACATCGGACTTGCGGCCGCGCCGACCGCGGTGGGTCTGGGTGACCCGCCGGCGCACCGCATCGACGACTTCGTTGGCCTTCTTGACCAGGTGGAACCGGTCGACCACCAATTCGGCGTGCGGCAGCGCCTCACGTACCGCCTTGGCGTAGACCGACGACAGGTCGATAGTGATGTGGGTGATCTGCCGTCGCCACTGCTCGTCGCGTGCGTCGAGCCAGTCGATCACCGTCGCCGCGCTGCGGCCGTTGACCTGGGCGAGCAGGCCCTGATCGCCGCCGATGTCGACCAGGCCGGTGTCCCACCGGTCCACCCACCGCCGGGTTCCGGTGACCGGGTCGGTCTCCCACTTCGCCTTGCCGCGGCGGGTCTCGTCGATACCGAGGACGGTCACCGGCCCGGGCTCGTCGTCGAGGACGGTGTCGGCGACGGTGACGACCCGATCGTGGACGGTGTGCCAGCCGCACCGGTACTCGGCGGCGACGGCGGCCACCGAGCGGTCGTCGTCGAGGACGGCCGCGGCCATCATCGTCTTCGCCCGCGGGGTGACCCTGCTGCGGGGAGGGATGCCGGGCACGGACTCGGTGAACACCTTCCGATCGCATGAGGTGTTGGTGCACAACCACTTCCGCTTGTCCCATTCGAGTCGGGGGCGGTCGGGGCCGACCTGCACGTCGCGGGGACGGGTGGTCACCCAGCCCTTCGACCGTGTCGATTTCTGCCCGCACTGCGGGCACACCCCGACCCACCGGGGGTCGGTGCCGAGCCGGACGATCCGGCTGCCGTCGTCGAGGCGCCGCACCGATTCGACGACGACGCCGTCGAGATCGAGCAGCAGTGAACCACTACTGTGGAGCATGCCCGCGTTCCTTGCTGGTCTGGTTGCCTGAAGAACACCCAGCTCACAAGGGCGCGGGCCCTTTTTCAATCACCGACACGGCACGGGGTCGGACAACATCACGCCCCTACGAAGTGCGAAGAGCCGGATTTATCATCACTCGTCCTCCCATCGCCAACTGGTTGCAGTTTCTTCAGAACAAGGCGCCCTGCGAGTCACCTGAATTGATCTTCGCGCCGAACAGTGCTTCTTCGTCGTAGCGGTGTCGCAGTGCCTCACGAATCGCCAGGAACCGCTCGTACCGCGAACCCCCCTGCCCCGTCGAGCAGTGAACGCCCCGAGAGCCGGCCGAGGGCGATCGCGTAGCGCAAGTTCTCGCTATGCGTGGACTCCACGAGGTGGTCGTGTCCCACGCGCAGGCACAACAGCTCGTTGCACTTGTGCTCACACACCACATTCGGTTCGAGAACGCCACGACACTCGCCTTAGACGGCCGCAACGAGTTGTCCACCAACGCACCCACCGCGCGGTTGATCCGACGACTTCGAGACGAGGTACTCGATATTGCACTCCGGGAAGCCGAAGTCGAGTGACGGCTCGCTGTCGACGCTCATGACCGAAGCAATGTCATGACGCTGCGGTTACCGGCTGGTTGTCGTCGGCAGCAGGCAACGGGGCAGGCGTAGCCGTCGCGGACCAGGCGCCGATACCGGACGCGGCCAGGTCGTCCTTCGCCTGGTCAATGATCTTCTTCGCCTCCCGCGTGCTCACGCCCAGCAGCGGCGCAAGTTCGGCGGCCGAAGCGTTCGCACTGAACTCCACGATCGCGAGTGCGTACTCACGCAGCAGCGACGACTCCTGCTCCTGCTCTTCCGGCGTCAGGTGCGTGCCGGCCGACTCTGCTTCCGCCTGCACGGCCTCGATCTTGGCGGCGTACTCCTGCTGGATCTTCGCGATGCGCCGATCCCGGGCCTTCTCCAGCTTCTCGATCGTGCGCTGCGGCGTGGCCGCCCGTGATTCGAGCACCGCGTCGAGCTTCGCCAGTTGCGCCGCTGCGTCGTGGATCGGAGCTGCCAACGCCTCCAGCTCGGCCTGCCGTGCCAGAAAGCGCTCCCTTTCGCGCCGCAGGTTCTCCCGAACGTTCGGGGTGGTGTGCGGGCGCAGGGAGCGGCGCGCTGCCGCCTTCGAAGACGTGGCCATGGCCCGGGAGTGTATCGGCTCGCGGCGGTTCCACACCGCTGCACACTCGGGCGCCGTGTCGGATCACAACTTTGGTTCCATTTCCGCCGACCCCCTCCCCTGTTACCTCACGACGGCACCCCTCGTCACGTGCCCAGAACCGTCGAGGTTCTGGGCACGCCCGGGCTGACTGTGGTCAGCTCCAAAACTTCTACACACCTCATGCACTGAAGTGCCGACATGGCAAGATCAACTCCCGTGATGACTGTCCACAAGCTCAACGCTGGGGACGGCTACGTCTATCTGACCAAGCACGTCGCCAAGGGCGACGCCACCGAGTCCCGCAAACCCGATGCGGTCGATTACTACCTCGCCAAGGGCACCCCGCCCGGCATCTGGTGCGGCAAGCTGGCCGAGAAGGTCGATGTCGAGGTCGGCACCGAAGTCACCGAATCCGCGATGCGGTCGGTGTTCGGCGCGGCCCGCATCCCGAACGCCTTGGACACCAAACCCGGACCCGGAGCGTCGGCCGAAGAGCACCTGAACTGGTCCAGGAAGACCGCCCTCGGTCGGGCATTTTCGTGGTTTCAGAACAGCCAGGAATACGTCCACGACGTCGAAGAACTGTGCACCGCCTACAAGGCGCAGCACGGCGAGTACCCCACCACCGAGACGAAGAAGGCACTCCAGCTCTCCACCGCCCGCAAGCACCTGGGCCGCGAAAACGGTGAGACGGCAGACCTGCTCAGCGACGAACAGGTATGGCAGTTCATCACTGAGCAGTACAACAAGGCCCGTCAGCCAGTGGCCGGCTACGACCTGGTATTCACCCCGATGAAGTCGATCTCGTTGCTGTGGGGACTCGGGGACGAGGAGGTCAAGGCCGCGGTCGAAGAAGCGCACAGGCAGGCCGTGGACGAAGCGTTGGCCTGGATCGAGAACGAGGTGATCTATACCCGCCGCGGCAAGGGCGGCGAGCGCAAGGTCAAGGCCGAAGGGCTGTTGATCGCCCGGTTCGACCACTTCGACAATCGCGCCGCGGACCCGAACCTGCACACCCACAGCGCGGTGCTCAATCGCGTCTATGCCGAGGGCCGCTGGACCACCATCGACGGCTCGATTCTCTACAAGGCGAACGTTGCGGCGTCGGAGAAGTACAACACCCGCGTGGCCGATCTGGTGGCCCGCAAGCTCGGTGTCACCTTCGCCCCCCGGCCCGATACACCGGTCGGCAAGCAGCCGGTCTACGAGGTCGAGGGCATCCCGCTATCCCTGATCGAGGAGTTCTCCCGCCGCGCCGCCATCGAGGCACGCCAGGAAGAGCTGGCCCGCGACTACAAGACCCGCTACGGCAAGAATCCGCCGAAGAAGGTGCAGTACGCCCACGCGCAACAGGCCACCCTCGACACCCGTAACGCCAAGAATCCCCCACGCTCACTGGCCGAACTGCGGGCCGAATGGCGCCGGCGCGCCGAGGCGATCCTCGTGGGAAGCAGTCCCGGCGAGCTGGTCGAATCCGTCCGCGGTGAGCGTGATCGCCGCCCGGAACTGGCACCCGAGCAGGTGCCGGCCCTCGTCGATGAAGTCGTCGACACGCTCTCGCACAAGGTCGGTTCGTGGACGGTGTTCTCGGTGACCGCCGAGATCGAAAGGCGACTGCGAGAGTTCAGTTTCGCCGACGACGAGCAGCTGCGCGCCATTCACGATGACGCGCTCGAACTCGCCCTGCGTGACTACTGCCTGCCCATCGACGTCGAGGAATACCACCTGCCCGAGCGGATCAGCGACCGGGTCGAACGGGGACGGCGGCGCAGTCTGCTGGTCGATCGCGCCGAGATGCGCTACACCGCTCAGTCGGTTCTCGACGCCGAGGACTTCATGCGCCAGCAGGCCGATATGGAGGACGAGCACACCATCTCTGAGCGGATCATCCGCCGCAAGTTGCGCCAGATCGAGAAGGCGAACGGGCACGAGCTCGGTGCCGATCAGCTCGCGCTAATCACGCACTTCCTCACCGCCGGCACGCGTGTGGCCGTGGCGGTCGGTGCGGCCGGTGCCGGCAAGACCACGGCGGCCACCGTGATCGCCCGGGCCTGGGAAGCGGTCAACGGAAGCGTCCTCGCCCTGGGGCCGTCGGCCCGGGCCGCCGAAGTGCTCGGTGAGGAGATTTCGGTGGAGGGACGCACCATCGCCGACGTGCTCACCCGCCACCGTGTCGGCATCCCGACCGGCATCGGCAGGGGTGATCTTCTGCTGGTGGACGAGGCGGGCATGGCCTCGGCCCGCGACCTGGCCGACTTGACGCGCATCGCCACCGAGGCCGGTGCGGTGGTGCGTTTGCTGGGTGATCCGCAGCAGCTCGCCTCCGTCGAAGCCGGTGGTGTGTTGCGGGATCTGGCCGATCGCACCAACGCCCCGTTCCTGCGCAAAGTCCACCGGTTCGCCACCGCCGGCGAGGCCGAGGCGAGCCTGCGGTTGCGCACGGGCGATGTGTCGGTGCTGGAGTGGTACGACGAGAACGACCGCGTCCGGCAGGGCATGGCGCACGAGTTGGCCGATCTGGTCTTCGACGCCTACGTCGCCGATGTCGAGGCCGGCCAGGTCGCCTTGATGGTCGCCCCGACCAACGATCTGGTGCGCCAGCTCAACGAGAAGGCTGCCGCCTACTACCGCGCCAATGGCACCGTCACCGGCCCCGGCATCGTCCTGGCGGACGGTCTCGAGGCCGCGGTCGGGGACGTGGTGGTCACCCGGAAGAACAACTCGAAGTACGTCGTGAAGGACTCCGACGGCAAGAAGGCCGGTCGGGTGAAGAACGGCGACCTGTGGACCGTCGCCGAGATCGGCGCCGACGGCTCGCTGCGGCTGCGCAACAACATCAGCTCAGGGGAGGTCACCGTCGCCGCCGACTACATCACCGACAACGTGCAACTCGGCTACGCGACCACGGTGCACCGCTCGCAGGGCATGACGGTGGGAAGCTGCCACGTGCTCGCCGGGGCGAACATGGACCGGCAGTCGCTGTATGTGGCGCTCAGCCGCGGCAAGAACACCAATATCGTCTATGCCGCGAGTGACGAGCTGCCCGACTGGGATTTCGAACATCACCCCGACGAGCATCCCGGTGCGATGGGTCTGCTGGCGAAGATCATCGCGCGCGACGGCTCGCAGCGCACCGTGCATCAGATGATCGAGGACGAACAGCGTAAGGCCGCGTCCTGGTCGACGATCACCGACACTTACATGTTGGTCCTCGGGGAGCTGTACGAGGACTACACCGAACAGCTGCTGAACCGGATCCTCACCGACGAGCAGTTCGGCTGGGTGCACGGCCTCGGCGGGTGGGACGCGATCGTCACCTACGTCGCCCAGTCGGAAACGTTCGGCTGGGACACCGAGGCCCTGCTGCGCCAGGCAGCATCGGTGATGAGCGCCGAAGGCAAGGCCGGCCGGATCGACACCGACAACAACTCCCCCGGCCGGGTCATCGCCCGCGCCCTGAAGAACCGCATCGAAGCCGAGGACGGACCGCAGCTGCCGCGCCGCCGCACCGACGCAGTGGCGGCCTACCGGATACCGGCGTTGACCGACGCTGCCGCCGGCACCGATCCGATCCTCGCTGCCTACGCCCGCTCGTGCGAGCAGCAGATGCACGCGTTCATCGACTCGTACACCACCGCCGCACTCGAACGCAGCGCACCGTGGATCGTCGCCGTCGGCCAGCGGGGAACGGACCCCCGGCGGGTGCGACTGTGGGAAACCACGGTGCGGGAGATCGCGATCTCGCGGGTGCTCGCCCACGCATCCGACGACGAGAACGATCCGATGGCGCACCTCCGCGAAGACCGGAAGACAGCCCTCACCGCGAACATCCAACGGTTGCACCGACCCGAGCAGGCCACCGACGAGGTGGTCGGCCCGTACGCCCGCTACACCGAAGCCGAACTGAATTCGGCACGGGTGCTCAGCCAAGGCCGGCTCACCGAAGACGCGATGCTGCTGTCGTTGGCGAAGGACGAGCTCGACCGGGCACGAGGCGAGGCGTCCGCTCTCGGAGCCGTCGAACGGTCCCTGGCGCAGGTCGAGATCGACGAACGCAACATAGCGGCGGTGCGTGCTGCCCGCGCTCGCCTCGACGCCCTGACCCGTTCCCCGCAGGCCACCGAACAGCAGATCCATGCCGCCCGCGCCGCCGTGGCCGCAGCAGAACAGGTGGCACCACTCAAGCGTCGCTGGGCAGTGATCGAACGCGGTGCACAGCACTATCGGGCTGCTGAAGCTGCCAAGGCCCGCGCCCGCGCCACCGACGACCAGGCCATCGGCCGGATCACCGACCGCATCACCCGACTCGACGAGTCGATCGACGCCGAACGCACCATCCTCGGCCAGATCGACGCCGAACTCGCTCGACGGAGCGCAGGCAGAACCGACTTCACCCGCGGCCACCAGCCGCGACGGACACAGGCGGACTCGTCGGCGAACGCCCCCATCGACCGCGACCCACTCGAACACGACAACGGTCCAGAACCGGAGCTGTAAGCCCGCCGGCTACGACCCCCGACTACGAACGGCACAAGGAGAAGGACTATGGCGGACAACGACCAGAAGCGACGGTTTCTGCGCAACCGCGGACGGTCGGCCCACCCCACCGACGCCTCGATTCCGCCGTCCTCGGAGACCGCGGCCCCGGCCGGTGCGCAGACGGTGCCGCAGCGCAGGCCGGCCAGGGCGCAAGCCAGCCAGGACGTTGTAGACCTCGTGGGTTTTCTCCGTGCAGCGGAGAATCGCCGCGCTCAGTGCCAGCCGTCGCCGACACCGAAGAACATGAAGGACGTTCTCGGTGCATTCCGTGGACAGCTGGCGCAGCAGACCACCATCCAGGTTCTGGCAGCGGCAGCCACCACTCGACACCTGGGCGCGCAGTCGCAGAACACCCGCAGATGGGAGCAGTTGGCGCAGGAGAATGCTGCGCGACTCGAAGCGCTGAGAGCACAGCAGTACCGCCAAGAACAGCAGCGGTACGTGCAAGTGCAGATGCCCCCGGAGGAGATCCAGCGGTGCATGGCCGAGAAAGAAGCCGCCGACCGGGACAGTGACAATCGAGCCTTCGACGCGGCCGCAGCTCTCGCGTTGAGCTACGTCGCGGCCAAGAGTGTGCCGTCGTTCGACAAGCTCGCCGAACTGTCCGAACAGCACCTCTCGGTTGAACGGGCATCGGAAGTTCCGGAATCGGTGACCGAATCCTTCGCCCGTACCGCCGACGAGCAGACCGCCACAGCAGGCGCCGCGGCAGAGATGAACGTCGACGAGTCCGCGAGCAGCCCGGAAGCGTCCAGCGACACCGACCCGCAGAGCGAACCGGCCGCTGCGGTCGACGTCGCCGAGGACGCGGACGTGTCCGCCCAGCTCGAACACGTGCCCCAGTCCGAGCAGAAGCGTGAAACCGATCCGGGCAAGATCGGGTCCGCCCTTGAGTCGGCCGGCCGGGGTCTGGCCACAGCGATCGGCCCGATCAACGGCGACGACGAGGTGGCCCCGCCCCTGTCCCCCGTCGATCTGAACCGTCTCAGCCAAGAACTGCTGTCAGCGATCGGTGCCGCCATGAACAGTCACCCCCGATCGGTGACCGAGATGCTCAACATCGAACGCCAACCCGACCACACCAACGAAACCGCGTTCGTCCCCCACATGGGAGTCGAACACAGTCAGGAAGCAACACTCGGTTACTGACCCCAGGACACCACTGTGGGGGCCACCCGGCGGTGGCCCCCACAGCCGTTATGCCAACACCACGAGTTGTAGCCGCGCGGCCAGCCACCCGTCTGGTTTGATCGCGGCGTGCAGCACGAGAACGTGGACAAGGACCCAGACCTCCGGAAGTCGAGCGACCTTGGAGAGGAAAGCACCGGTTCGACGCCGGAGCCGAAGTGGTGGCAGTCGCGTTGGGCACGGTGGGGCGGCGCAATCGTCGGAGCGTTTGCCGGAACTGTGCTCGCGGTCATCGCGATCCTGGCTGGGTTCAAGGTGTTCGGCTGGATCACCGGAGATTGGTTCGACTCGACTGATGTCGGAGCAGCCGGCGCATGGGCCAGTGCTGTTGGTGCCACATTCCTTGCGTTTGCCTCTGTCTGGCTTGCTGTGCAGGCGAATAGGCAAGCACGGAAGACCGAAGAGAACGCCCAAATCGAAGCGGGCAAAATCGAAAAGCGGCACAGGGCCGAACTGCAAGCAGCTGAACGTCGCCTCATGAATGAGTTGGACGTGGGGCGCAGACATCAGCAAGTGGAAGCTCTCGGGCCTATCTGGACTGCGATCGCCACTCTCGAAGTGCCGGCAACTAACCTGGAAATGGCGATGAGGGCTGTCCAGTGGCGCCAGAACGAACTCATCAAGTACAACCCTGGTACACCTGAACATGCCACCGCTAATGCCGAGGTAAAGGAGTCCGCTAACGAATTAAGACGTGAACTTCAGAACTTCGCACCGCTTATCATGGCCGCAGAGATCTCTTTCACTTCGGCACTCATGCTCGTCGACGAACCTAATACACTCCAAACACTCGAAGCTTCCTATGGCGCTTTCACTGCATTCAGAAAAGTTATCATTACTGCCGCTAACCGAGCTATCGAGCGTCAAACCATCGACTTGAGTGGTATCAAGCCCGCGAAGACGGCGCTGAATGGGACTCGTGCCCCCATGGTGAAGGCGGTGCGAGCGCATCTCACACAGTCCAGACCGCTACGACTGTTCGACTAGCTAGGGGCAGGACGAAGACTGATCACGGGTACCGTCCACCCACGCCAGGGTTCGGCAGCACAGGGAGCTCCCGTGCGTTTGCCCTGGCGAGGTATCGGAGCCCGCTCATCCTGGCCGAGAACGCGCAGTTCGCGTTACCCGAGATGTTGAGCGGGAGGACGAGCTTGCCGAAGAGTCGTTCTTCCAACTCCCAGGGCCTGTGATCGACAATCCAAGCCACTCGTGCGTGGTGGTGCATCCACCGCGAAAGCTCACGCTCGCCCTCTCCGAAGTGCATCCGCGTGCCGGAGCCGAAGCGTCGGAGTTCAATCCCGAGTGTCGGAGCGAGAAGACATCCGAGACTCAGGCGCAACGTCGACCCTTCTGCGTTCCCGGAGTAGTGGGTCGAGATCCGAGACCGAAGGGTCTGACTGCTAGCGAGACGTCCATTCTTCGGCGGGGCCTTCGGGCTGATACCGACGTACAGGAGGGTAAGGCCGTCGCGCTCAACGCACCCCGTGGTGTCCACTTCTCCGGGCAACTCATCGACCACCACGCGTAGACGCCGCCTTCCCTCGGAACGGGACTTCCAGTGCCAACCGCGACCTCACGGCGGACAGGCTCACAGGACAAGATTCGGTGGACATCGATGTCTAGCGGGGCGGGATCAAGCGAAGGTCGGTCTATTTGCGGCGTCACGGCGATGATCTTTTCACCTGGCGCCAGGAAGCAGGGCGTGCCCTCTAGGTACCGATATCGTCGAACGCGGCGATGATGTGCGCAGTGGGGTTGCTACCGCTCGTGAACTGCTGGACCTTCACACCCTTCGTCCCACCTCGAAGCTCCGCACCCTGGCGACCGATCTTCACACGGCCATCCGCCATTCGAACAACCTTCAAGCCATCCGGCCACTCCGTTGTCTCGTTGCCGGCCTGGTTGATGTAGGTACGTGGGACACCGAATTGGAAATCGCTCATGGAGAGAGGATGTCAGGCGCGCATCGTGCGACTGCCACTTGCCCAAGATTGCCAGGACGCACGGTCGATTCTCGGGTTCGGGCCCACTTTGCGTGATGACGCAACAGCACGGCGCCGCGCAGGGCCCGTTCCATGCGAAGGCGGCGACGTGCCCGAACCACACCCCGAGATCCCCTGCTTGTGGATCGATATGGCGGTCACCCTCGGCAGCAGAATCACACTGTCGTGGGTGTACACCGAGGTCACCGCCCTCACCCGTTCACCTCGGGAGAGGACGTGGATCCTCGATCCGTTGTGCCTCAGTCCGTTGGTGCTGACACCGGTCTGAAAACTCCAGGACTCGGTCGAAGAACCTCGGAAGTGGCGATTCAGTGGCATCTGTCGAAATTCAAGATTTTTTGGTAATACGGGCTCACGGTCGTATGACTGATGAACGAGGCACTTTCCGTGCTCCCATCGGAGTATGTCGCGATTGTTTTCCCGTGGAAGGTGTTGGTGAAGGCCCCCTGCGTCGAAGTGCTCCCAGTGCCTTGACCTTCGGTAGTCGCGGTGACTGTCGGCAGCGACGGATCCAGCGGGACGCCGGTGAGCGACTCCGTGATATCTGCCCGGAGAACTCTTCTTCCACCTGGGTTTTCGAGAAAATGGACAGTCACGGTAACCGTGTCGGTCAAGGTGTAGGTGGGTCCCCCGTTGCAGGTCACCGGCCCATCGAACGTGAAGGAAGAGGTGTAGGTTTCGGTGCTGCGCTCGACCGGTGCCGCAGACACAGTGCCCGCTGCGCCGACGAAACCAACCGCCATCGCGATTGTTCCGGCAGCGAAGGCGATCGCCGCTCTCCGCGCACTACCACTTTCACTACGTCGATGTCTGCGTGTCATATTCATGAATCCCCCATTTCTGCAAGATTCGGTGAGGATCATCGAAGTGCTCCGAGGTGCTCGCCGAAGTGGCTCACTTGTGGGCAGCTCTCACTCTAACTGCTGCACCAGAATGCGTTTGCCCTATTCACAATCTAAGGGGGTTGGCAGTACCTCAGACGTTGGTACCCCGCTGGAAATCAGTCCAAGTATCTCTACGCGGATTTCCCTTGACACTCACCCGCTGTGCTGCGTAAGGATCGCGTTGAGAACAGCTGTAGGTACAGGGTCCGAGGACATGGCCGGCCAGCCCATGAAGCTGCGATCGGCCTTGGCGTTGGCCATCGGTCCGGTGTCGCCGTCGAGGATGACCCGCAGGTGCGGTTCGAGGTGCTGAATCCACCACGAGGACATCGCAGACATCGAGTCCGACGCTCGTGCTTCCTCCCAGGCTTGGTGCAGGGCGGTCAGGCGGGCGACGACCTCCGGGTAAGCCCACCACCTTGCGTCCCAGGACAGGCCGCCGTCGTTGTCACTGATCCGGCGGCGGATCACCGGCAGGAAGAACCCGTGGACGAACTCCATGACGTTCGGGTACTTCGGTTCCTTCTTCTCCTGCTGAGACTCCGTCGAAGGTTCCGGGGCGACCGGTGGCTGAGGCTGCGTCGAGGATTCCGGTGCGGCCGGTAGCAGGGTCGCCTCGGCGCCGGCGCCGTCCCCGGCTTCGTTGCCGGTGTCCCAGCGATCGTCGGTCGTTTGCGGCAGATTCACCATGCTCATTCCTTCGACATGAACTCGGACGTAAACAGGGCAGCAGTGCGGGAAGACTCCACGACGGGCACGTCGGCCACGGTCGTCTGCTCCCTTGAGGGGTAGTTGTCCTCGGTTGTCTGCGGGGGACGGTCGGCCACCGGCCGGTCGGAGTATCCGGCGGGCAGGGCCTTCTGCTGGGGAGGTGGGAGTTGCTGGCTGTTCCGCTTGGACTGGCGGATCGCCTCGGCGAACGGTGAGTCACCCCAGAACGCTTTGCGGATCAGGATCGGGGTGCTGCCACCGATGGTGACCAGGGCACGGGTTTTCGGTAGTGCCCGCAGGTCCCGCTTTTCGAAGATGGTTTCCTTCTGCCAGCTGCTCGACACGCTCGCCTGGCTGCTGGAGAAGAAGCTGGCGGGGCGACTGCGGGATTCGGTGTCGACGTAGTGGGTGCCGACGGCATCGACCAGGCCGGACAGGAACGCGTCGTCTTCGACGTTGCCGCCGTACCAGATCACGCTGCACGCATCGACCATGGACTTGAAGGCTTCGCGTCCCCAGACCTTCTCGCCCTGGGAGGGGGACTGGAAGAAGGTGATGAGGATGATCCCGCGGCCACCGAAGTGCGAATACCAGCGCGGCAGGTCCTCGATCTTGCAGATGTTGGCGGCCTCGTCGAGCACCGCCGTCAACGGCATCGGCATCCGTTCGGATGCCTGCTGCTCGGAGTATTCCTCCGCGCAGGTCAGGATCTGGCCGACCAGGGCACTCGAGATCGCCGAGGACGAGCCGGGGCCGTCCTTCGACAGCGCATACATCGTGTCCGTGCGGCGGACGAACTCGTCCGCGAGGAATTCCGGCAGGTCGTGGATGTGCTGGCCGGGTGTGACGGTGACCTGGCCGGTTTGGTCGGTGCCGATGACCACCCGCCGGTTCGGCAGGACCGCTTCGGCGTAGCGAGGCTCGTCCAACGGCGAGAGGAATCGCCGGGCCATGTCGTAGAAGCCGTCGCGCTGTTTGGCGTTGACGGCCTGCTTACCGCGCATCGTGCGGGCGAGTTCCGGGTAGCCGTGCTGCTCGAGCACCGCCGGGGGGATCTGCGACTGGGTGTGGGTCAGCCACTCGACCACATGCCGGATGTCCCCGCCGGCCAGCGCGGCGGCGAGCAGGTAGGAGGCGAACAGATCCCGGGCGTTGCCGTCGAAGTAGGCATCGACACGGGCACCGGCATCGGTGGCGGCGGAGACGAAGTAGCCGCACACCGCCGCAGCAGAGGGCAGGTCGGTGACGGTGCGCAGCGGATCGAACCAGAACGTGGCTCGCTGCTGCCGGTTGCCGGTGCTCACCCCTTGCAGGTCGAACACCCACACCCGCCCGCTCTGGCGGCGGATCCCGACGGTGTGCGAGTAGACATCCCCGCGGTTGGAGGCCACCAGCGCCGCCCCGGGGGCGTGGCAGATCGCCGGGATCGCGAACGATGCGGATTTGCCCATCCGGGCACCGGCGAACGCGATCGCCACGAATTCCCAGGTCATCCGCAAGGTGCGGTTGCCGACAACCGTGTGTCCGAGCGGGATACCGAGGTAGCCGGGATGGTCGGTCGGGATCGCCGGGGCGAGCTGGGCGGCGCTGGCCGCGAGGTACGTCGGGTCGGCCTCGTCGACCTCCTTTGTGTCGACCATCGTGCGGGCGAGACGATCGATGCGCTTTTCGAACCGCGTGCCTCGACGGTGCTCGAGCACCCCGAACCGGCGCAGCGCCCACCAGCTCGCGCCCACGATCGCCGCGACCATGAGCACCTCGAGGATCAGGACGATCGTCGCCCCCGGCGGCCAGTTGGTCGACCCCAATGCCAGGGCGAAGAACAGGCCGATCGGGTTCCAGGTGGGGTTCTCTCCCCCGCCGGTGTTGTAGGCGATCGTCGGCAGGTACGCCACGACCACCAGGGCGGAAAGTGCCTCGAGGAACACCTCGTCGGCGCTGGAGGAGGTGCGGGGCCGATCGCGTCGCGTCTGTGGCATGGTCGTGCGCCCCTTCTACTGCTGGAATCGGTAGTCGGTCAGGCGCCACCCGTCGTCGGTGCGGGTGACGGTGGTGCGCCAGGTCTGCGGCGTCAGGCGGGTGCTGCGCCCGCTGGCGTGCAGCACCGTCTGGGTGCAAGTCACGTCGAGGACGAGGGTGCGCATCCCGGCCGGGGCGGCCGGGGTCGAGGCGGCCCGCACACAGGTCGCGGCCACCGCGTCCTTCGAGGCCGCCCACTGCTGCCAGTCCGCATCCGGGCGTACCTCGGCACGGGTGCCGGATTCGGCGACGGCGAGCAGGTCCCCGCCGAGATACGCCGTGGCCCGGATCAGGGCGTCGGCCTTGCTCTCGTCGATCGCGGGCTGCCAGGACAGGATCATCTGCATCGCCGTGATCGCGGTGTCGTCGGCGTCGATCTGTTGCGGCGAGAGCGGCTCGATCACCTGGTGGTCGTCGCTGCCCTCATGAACGTGCTGGCCGTCGGGGGTGTCGCTGCCGCAGCCCGCCAACGCGACGGCGGCCGCGGTGCACACCGCCGCGACGGTGACTCGTGTGATCCTCACGGGCTTACCTCTTTTCACTGGTTGCCCATCGCCCGGTACTGCGGTTCGGCGGCGAGGATCGTGTCGGCGTAGGGGCGGGTCTGGACCACGTAGTCGGTGTGTCCGGTCGGGAAGCCCCCGGAGGCCAGGACCGCGCCTTCGCCGGCGTTGTAGCCGGCCAGGTACAGCTCGGTCCGCCCGTTCGGGGCACTGACCGTGCCCTCGTCGATCCAGCCGTCGACGGTGACGGCGATGGTGCACATGTAATGCCCTTGCGCCATGACCGCATCGCCGATGCTGTTCACATCGACCCGGCCGTCGCCGTCGTAGTCCTGGCCGTAGCTCGCCCACGTGCCCGGCATGAACTGCGCCGGTCCCCTCGCTCCCGTGACCGACACCGGGGCGGTGTCCCCGTGGCGGAAGCCGTTCTCGGCCGAGAGTTGCGCGGCGAGCAGCGACGGCGTGATCTGCGGGCAGATCGACCCGGCCCGCTCGATCCACGGCACGAACTCGTCCGGCACCGTGCCGTCGGCGAGCCGGTCGCCGATGCCCTCGCCGGAGATGCGGCAGTCGGCGGCCGCGGCGGTGGCGTTGCCGCTGCCGCCGGGCAGCGATCCCCACGACACCAACCTCTCGTCGGTGCCCTGACCCCGGACGGACACGTGCACGTGGTCGTAGTGGTTCTGGGTCTCGCTGCCGCGGTCCTCCATCAGGCTCGGGGCACCGCCGACGGGGTAGTAGGTCTGCCGCCAGATCACGTATTCGACGTCGAAGAACGCCGCATTGGCCAGGACGAAGTCGGTGATCTCGTCCCCGAGCGCCACCCCGTCGCCGGAGCGGTGGTGCGGGATCATCACATCGATGGCCCGGCCTTCGGTGTGATCGGTCGCGTAACCGCCGCCTGGGCGCCAGCCGCCGATACCCCCGATCCGGTCGCCGAACTTCAGGTGGGCTGCGCGAGCGACCTTTTTCGCATCGACCTGTAGGCCCTGCTCGGAGCCGGCCGACGGCGGCAACGGCTGCGCCAGATTCCCCTGGGACGGGGCCGGCGGAACCGAGGTGGTCGGCCCGGCCGAGGACTGTCCCGGTGCGGGGGCGGCGTCGTAGTACGGCAGCGGGTCCACCGCTTCGGTGCCCCAGCCGCCGGGCCAGAGTTCCCAGTGCAGGTGCGGGCCGGTCGATTCCCCGCGGTTGCCCAGGGTGGCGATCTGCTGACCGGCGCGGACCTGCTCACCGGCGGCGACGGTGTAGGTGTCGATGTGCCCGTACACGGTGGACACGATCTGCCCACCCTGCACGTGGTCGAGGACCACCCACTGCCCGAACCCGCTGGCGGGGCCGGCATGGCGCACCACCGCGTCGGCCGAGGCATAGATGGGGGTGCCGACGGCGCCGGCCAGGTCGATGCCCTGATGCTGGGTCCCCCACCGCTCACCGAACCCGGAGGTGAGGGTGACCGCGGAGGGATCGACCGGCTTGAGGAACGAGCCCCTCGGGGCGAGCCGGTCCCCCGACCCCACACCCGAACCGGGGCCGAGGCAGGTCGTGCCGTTCTCGCGGTCTTGTTCGTCCTGGATCCCCATCACCAGCACGAGGAGCAGGAAGAACGGAATGAGTGTGAGCGCCAGGATCAGCGCGATCAGCCCGGTGCCCCCCTTGTCGGTCACCGCAGGCTCAGATCCTCGACCACGACCCCGTGCGTGCGCGCCAACGCCCGGTTCAGCTCCTGCGCCAGCGCCAGCTCCGCTTCCAACGCGGCGACATCGCGTTCGGTGCGGCGCGGGCGACGGCCGGAGCGGTTGACCCAGCCCCGCACCGTCGTCTCGGCCACATCCAGCTGCGCCGCGGCAGCTCGCGTCGCGGCGGTGAAGCTGTCCCCGGCCTGCATGCGCTGAAGGACCGCCTCGATCGCGGCCTCACGGGTGAGCTCGTCGACCAGGGTGTACCGGCGAGTGCCGGGACGCTGACGCCGGCTCATGCTGCGAACTCCGTGCCCCGGTCTTCGTCGGCGGCCCGCAGACGGGCATCGGTGTCGTGAATCCCGGAGTCCTTCTCCGCCTGGGGCACCCACACCTTGAACGGCGTGCCCGGCGTCGCGCCCTCGCCGAGCTTGAGCAGAAAATGCCCGACACCGGCCGCGGTGCGCGTGCTGTCCGCCACGCCGGGAGCACCGTCAGCCGAGGCCAGCGCCTTGCGGCGGGCTTGGCGCAGTGCCTTCTTCTCCTCCACCGAGGAGGTGCTGTCGTTGGCCCAGCCGGTGACCATCGCGCGTTCTGCCTGCGAGAACTTCATGAACTTCCCGAGGCGGTCGAGTTCGGCCTCGGGGACCGGGCCGACGATCCGGGCGCGGGAGCGTTCGATCATGCCCAACGCCCCGACCTTCTCGAAGTCCGCCAACGAGTGGGTGACCAGCGTCATCGCCACACCCATCGACCGCTGCAACCGCTGCACCGCATCCAGGCGCGCCACCGCCGAGCTGCCGGTCTGGATCACCTGCCAGACCTCGTCCAAGATGATGTGCGCCGCGATCGACTTCGCGCCGGGCACCTTGTTGTCGGCCAGGATGTGCGCCGCCTCCACCGCCGCGAACGCCTCGTTCCAGCCGGCGAGCAACACCGCGGCCCGCATCAACTCGTCCCCCGGCGGCACCGAGGACATGTCCAGGTCCACCATCGGCTTGGCGATATCGATCCGCACGGTGCTGTGCCGGTTGAAGGTCTCCCCGAACCGGCCCTTGACCAACGCGCGCAGCGAGCGCAGCAGCGGTTTGATCTGGCCGCGGTATTCCTCGTCGGTGTCGGCCACCGCGTCGTCCCTCAGCTCGTCCGGGCCGGCGGCGATCAGCGTCAGCAGGTCCTCGATCCGGGCCGCATGAGCGTTGTCGAACTGCGAGCCGGGTGCGTAGAGCAGCCGGATCGCCGAGGCCAGCAGGGTTTCCTCGAAGTCCTTCAGCGGGCCGCGGCGGACGATCTCGAGCAGCGCGCAGATCATGTTGAGCTGGCGGGCATGCAGCGCGAACTCGGCCTTCTCCCGTTCGAGGGAACCGGCGGGCAGCCTCACGATCGCGTCCCCGATCGGGCCGCGGTCGAGCGGGTTGATCGCGCCGGTGCCGTAGCCGACCTCGCTGACCTGCCCGCCGACCTGCTCGGCGAGGACCCGCAGGTCCGGCTTGACGTCGCCGGGCACGAGCACGAGCGTGCCGCGGGCGATGTCGCCGAGGGCGATGCGGCGCAGCAGGGTGGATTTGCCGAAGCCGTTGAGGGCGCAGATGAAACAGGACGGGGCGGTGATCGCCTTCATCTTCCAGGCGTAGAGCGGATCGAAACCGACTGCGGCTCCGGTGGTCAGGTGCCGGCCGAGCGGGGTGCCCAGCAGCGGGGCCTTCGCCCCGACGATCCACGGGTAGATCCCGGCGACCTGCACACTCGTGCCGCGGTATTCGACCGGGGGCATCACCGTGGACATCCGGCCCCCGCCGGGGCCGTCGAATCCGCGGGCGTCGAGGTCGGCGACCTGTCGGTCGAAGCCGTCGGTGTTGATTCGGGTCAACCGCTCCACCGTCGCCCGGCGACTGTACTGGCGGGTGACCAGGCTTTTCTTCCATGCCTTCTTGAGTCCGGTTGCGGTGGCGGCCTGCTCTTCGAGGCGGGAGAGCTCGTCGTCCGACAGCAGAGTCTTGGCGATCTTCTCCGCTGTGAGCAGCCGCGACGATCTCGTGGCATTGCGTGCACTCATGCCTATAGCCCTTTGCGTGTCAGTTGCCGAGGAAGCTGGGAATGGTGGTGTGGTCGGGGGCGAGGACCCCGACGCCGAGGCAGGCGGCGAACGCGGCGGCCTGCCAGCACCAGGAGCGGCGGATCGTCAGCCGGCTCTGGCGCGAGAGGTCTTCGACCAGGGCGTCGATCTTCGGCACATCGGCGCTGCCGGCCGGTTCGGTGACGGTGATGAGCACCCCGAAGCGCACCATGCCCGCGCCGCGGGCCTGCTCCATGCGGGCTTGCGAGGTGGCGGCGACCTCGATCTGGGACTTCGCCGAGGCGATCGAGCCGTTCTTGAGCGAGCCGCCGTGCGCTTCGGCCATCGCGTTGCGGTAGTCGCGGTCGGCGATGTCGGTGGCATCGCCGGCCGAGTGCGGCCGGTAGAGCACCGAGATCCGCTTGAGCGGCACCGCGTCGTTCGGCGTCAACAGACGTGCCAGCACCCGTTCGGTGACCGCGCCCTTGGGGGCTTCGCGCATCTCCCAGGTCACCGACACCGCACCGTCGTGGACGTACTTGCCGCCGTCCGGGCTTTCGAGGGCGGTGCGCGGACCGCAGTCCTCCCAGCTCAATCCGGTGCCTTCGCCGGAGTGCAGGCCGGCTTCGACATCGACGAGCGAGGCCGGATCGTAGGAGCGGCGCACGAACGCCATGACCTCGTCCGCGTCCATCGGTGAGCACGGCACCCCGGACCGTGCCGCGGCCGCGGTCAGGGCGGGCAGCCGGCGGCCGAGCTCGACGGCCTGCTCGGAGGGGTCCTGTTTGCGTTCGGTGGTCTGGGCCTCGAAGGTGAGCGCGATCCTCGCAGCCAGGCGGATACCGCCCGTGGTCAGTCCGGTGGCGAGCTGGTAGGCGGCATCACGGGCGAGCTGGGGGGCGTCGGCGCGGGTGTTCTGGTGGACCGTCTCGTACAGCTCGATGCCGGTCTCGGGCACGGTTTCGACGGTGGTGACCACCGCGAGGATGTCCGAGGTCTCCCCCGCCGCGGACAGGAACTGCGCCCAGTTGCCGACGTAGTGGTCGATCACGTCCTGATCGACGGCCTCCGCGCCCTGCGGGTAGGCGTCGAAGACGACGGTGTAGGCACCCCGGCTGGGCATGTGGATCATGCCGAAGGTGCGCCCGTCGGAGTCGATGCCCTCGTACAGCTCGGTGTCGGCGAGCACCCCGGGCAGCCGGTACGCCCGCCCCGGGACGCGGGAGAACGTGCCCGAGGCGTAGGTGTGCTCACCGCGGCGGCGGCCACGCCAGAACTGGAATCGCATCAGTGCCCTTTCGTAACCGGAACGCCCGTCACGCGAGATGACCAGGGGGATGAAGCACACGATCACCGGGATCGCCAGCAGCAACGACACCCGCAGGCCGAAGAACAGACCCGCGATGATGACGGTGGCCGCAGCACCGATCGCCGCGATCGAGGTGCCGAAGGTGGCGCCGAGCAGGCCCGTTTCGCGGGGCCGGCGCCAGTTGCCGTAGGTGTTGAATGTCGGCTCGTTGCTCACTGTTCGAAGCCCCCTCGGTTGAACTGGTAACCGGCCCCTGTCGCCACAGGCGCATCGGAGCCGGAGTGACCGGAACCGCCCGCGCCGGAGCTGCCGGACGCAGCGGCGCCGGGGGTGCCCGAGTCGTTGCCCTGCGGGCCACCACTGCCGACGGCGGCGCTGCCGTCGCCGGACGGAGTTCCGTTCTGATTGCCGCCTGCCTGTCCACTCCCGGCGCCACCTGCGGCACCGAATCCGGACGGTGTAGCCCCACTCGGAGAATTCGAGGCGGTCGTCGAGGTGGCGCTGGTAGTCGCCGCACCGGATGCTGCGCCGCTGGCACCGCCGGTGGCGATCATCCCGCCGACCTTCGCGCCGACTGCGGCCGCGCCGGCGGCTGCTGCCATGCCGCTGCCGCCGCCCCCGAGTGCGCCGACATTCGGGACGATCAGCCGCATCAGGGCGGGCAGCACCAGCGCCGCGGCGCACAAGGTGATGACCCCGGACAGGGCCATGAACCCGTCGCCGTTCTCGGGGTCGGTGATGGTCGGGGTGGCCTCGAGGAACAGGATCGCCGAGACCCCGATCACGAACGCTCCGACCGGTTTGACCAGCAGGAACGCGATCGTCCAGGCCAGCATCTTCTCGTATGCCTGGCTGCCGACCTTGGTGCCTCCGGCCGCGCCCGCGATCGGCAGCGCCGCTGCCATGAGCACGAGGATGCCGGTGCGCAGCAGCATCAAGAACGCCATCACCAACCCGCCGAGCATGCCGATGATGCCGATCAGGAACAGCAGGCCCACACCGGCCGGACCGGAGTACAGGTAGATCGACACCATCGCTTCGGTCAGGCGGGACGGATCGGAGCCGACCGCACTGTCCATGAACCAGGCCGAAATCTGGTCGGACAGTTCGGTGCCGAGCACGATCAGCGTCGATGCTCCCCCGGCGAGCACCGCCGCACGGGCCATCTGCTTGAGGCCCTCTTCTGAGGTGTCGCGGATCGCGCCGGATCGGGCCAGTGCCAGTCGGCCACCGAGCAGGATCAGCGACAACGACAGGGCCGCGACCTGGATGTAGAAGGTGTAGTCGTTGACCGTCGCCACGGTCCTCTGGAAGGTGTCTCCGTCCATCTCGGTGCCGGTGATCCACCATCCGAGCGCGAACTTCAAGACCGCAACACCCGCGTTGCCGATCCACAGCGCCGTCTTCTCGACCGCGCCCGCAGCCGCATTATTGATGCCGTCCGCGATCGCCCCTGTTCCGGCATCGACGATGTTGCCGGCTGCATCCGCGCAACTCGGGACGTCTGCGTCTGTGAAGGCATTGAGTGCTCCGCTGGCGGCAGCCGCAAGAGGGTTGGCACAGGCAGCGCCCCCGAGAAGGGTTTCTTCCCAGGCAAACCCAGAATTGTTCTCGCTCTCGCCTGTGGCTTCGGTGCTGTCGAAGTTGCCGCTGGACGAGTCCCCCGGTGGAGCCGTTTCTTGTGCCAGGGCCACGCCCGCTGCGCCGATGCCGACCACCGCTACGGTGCAGAGCACGGCGAGCAGCCGGAACACACCGGCGAGCACGCCGCGGTTCACCACCACTGCTCCCACCCCTCGGAGGACAGCGGCTCGAAATCGCTGCTGAAGGCCGGAGAATCCAGCTGGACAACCCATCCGGTGCCTTCACGCCACACCATCGGAATCTTCGTCACCTGAATCTCGGTCGCTCCGTTGGACCGCTCGACGGTGACACCGAACTTGACCAGCGACAGGTCTGGGTTGAAATTGACCTTGACCATTGGCGCCGCCGAGACCCCCGTGTTGTCGGGCACTCTCACGCCCTCCAGTAGCAGGGTCGGGTCCGACGAGTGACCCGCTTCCGCGACCATCTCGGCGCGGTTGTCTCCACTGAGGAGGTAGGAGAGGTAGTGGGTTGCGGCCAGTGCTGCTCCCTGCGCCGTGCGCGCGAAGCCGGTGGCCACGCCGTTGCCAGTGAACCCGGTAGGACCGTCGGAGGTCGAGAACGGAAGATCCATGTTGCCGTGGATGCGCTCGAGCATCACCCCGCTCGGTGCCTGATCGGCAGGCCGGTTCCCGCTTGCGAGGGTCTCGGACAAGATCACCCCGTTCGGGTCGAGCGGCACGTAGACAACGCGCTCGAACCGGTCGAACACCGGGTCCGGCTCGAACAGACCGCCCTCGACCTGAGCGGTGGCGCCACTGCCGGTGGTCGGATCGAGAGAAACCAGCGGTTCGGCGTCGTCACCTCGGAAGACCATCACGAGGCTGACCACGACACCGACGACGACGATGACGGCCACGGCCGCCAATCCGATGGTGAGTTTGGTTGCCGACGATGCGCGTTCGTTCTCGGCTTCGAATGATGGAGTGTTCTTCTCGTTGGTCGAGTCGGTGGTGTTCTGCTCGGTCACTTGCGGGTCTCCTCGAGATCGACCAGCTCCGACGGCAATCCGTCGAGAGCGGTGATGGTGGCGGCGGTCTCGCTGGGCAGGTTCAGTCGCCAGTCGTCGTCGATCCACACCACCTGGGTGGTCGAGGATGCGAGCGAGTCATCGGAGAATCGCTGCACGACACCGACGGTGGCGGCGGTGTCGCGGTAGTCGGTGATGGTGTAGCCGACGATGGTCGGCACCATCTCGGGATCGGTGCCCGAAAACTCCACCAGAGCGCGGTGGGCGGCGTACAGGTCGCGGCCTTCGCCGGGGGCGGCCACCCCGGCCAGGATCGTCGGCCAGGTGCGATCGGACGCGGTGGCGAGCTGCACCGACTGGGTGATCGCCGCCAGAGCCGCACCCTGCGGGGTGTGGCTGAACCCGGCGAACGGCTCCCACTCACCGCCTCGCGGTCCGTCGGTGGTGCCGATCGGCACCTCGATGCCACCGACGGTGACCCACCGGCTGATCTGCGGCGGGTCGGTGCTCGACCCTGCGGTCTCGGTCGTCTCCGATCCCCCGCAGCTCACGGCCACCAGAGCAACCGCGACCACCACGGCCCGCGCCCACCGACGCCTCATCGTTCGTTCTCCTCGCTATCGGATTGCTGCTGCTGTTGCTGCTGCTGCATCTGTTCGAGCTGCTCGATGACGGTCGGGGAATGGCCGCCTCCGAGCTGGTGGGCTTGGGGCCCCTGTGCGGTGGCCAGCAGGATCGTGGCGAGGGTGGCGGCCACACCGCCGGCGAGGATCGCACCGATGTGCGCCGCCAGGAACTCCGCGGCGGTGGGGGATTCGAGGCCGGCCCCGTGCTTGTGGTCCCACGCCAGGCGTGCACCGACGAAGATCACCTTGGCCACACACAGGAGGAAGACGATCCCGGCCGCGTACCCCAGGAGCGTCTGGAACCCGTCGAGGACGTCGGGGGGCGGGCTGACCACGCCCTGTACGGACACCTCCATCGCTGACCCCGCCTCTATGCCGCGCTGGTGACGGCACTGAGGATCTGGTTGGCGGAGATGGCGACGATCGCCCCGACGAGGGCACCGACGAGCATCTTCGGCGAGTCCCCGGAGCCGTGCTGCCACTTCTCCCACGCGAACTTCCCGCCCGAGAAGATCAGGGCCGCCACGCACGCGAGCGTGACGCCCCACAGCAGCCAGTTCAGCAGCTTGAGCAGTCCGTTCGCGCCCGGCGGCACCTCCGGGTTGATGTCGAAGTCGACCGAACCTTGTGCGAGATACGCAACGTCCACGACGGTCTGAAGCATGACGTGTCCTCCGTGTCTTACTGCCCCGACCACAAGGCGGGCAGGGCGGATTGGATTGCCGTGACGATGCCGACGCCGGCAGCGATCACGTCCTCGGGAACCGCGATCACGGCTCCCTTGGTCCGAATCGGCACGCCGTCGAGGGCGCGCCAGGTGGGCAGGCTCGACCGGGCCGCCGAGGCCAGGAAGCGATGCCAACCGATCACCCAGTGCGCAGCCACCGCACCGGTGACGATCGAGCGCAGCTGACGCACCTCCTTCGGGGGCTGACCGGGCGCGTTCGCCACGGTGACCAGGCCGAGCAGCTCGCACACCAACCCGCGATTGCGGTGCTCGAGGATCAGATCGTGGGCGCTGGACAGGCCCTGGATGGTTTCCCGGCAGACCACCACCACATACGGCGATTCGGCTTCCCGGTCGTCACCGCACGGCCACCGATGCCGCGCATCCTCGGCGAAGTCCCAATACTGGGCGAGGGTGGAGACCCCGGCCCCGCCGTGCGCGCCGAGCAGCCACACTGCAGGTCCGGGCGCAGCCACCGGATACGGATCGACCCTCACCTCGACGCTGGTGCGCTCTCTGGTGGTCATGCCAACTCCCCCGCCCCGGCCTGGTGATCGGTGTCGCGGTCGCCGGCCTCGATGCGGCCCAACGCGTCGAGCACGTCGGTCCAGGCGTCGATCGAGGCGGCCGACAGGCGGCGGTGATCGACGGTGCCCGGCCGCGCCAAGGTCGCATCGAAGGGCACTTCGACGAAGCCGGCGACCCGTGGGGCCAGGTGCGCTCGGATCGGGGTCAGATCCACCAGGCGGTGCGGCATCTGGTGCGAGATCGACACCACCGTGCGCGAAAGCACGCCGCGCCCGTAGGTGCCGATGAGCCATTCGAGACCGTCGCGCATCCGGGCCAGCGGTTCGGCGCGGGGCGGGGCGACGATCACGATCGCGGCCCCGGCCTCGAGCAACGGGGCCAGACGCCGTGAGCGCAACGCTGTTCCGACGTCGTGGATGCGGGCGAGATGCCGGTTGGCGAGCAGGCTGTCCACCAGCGCCGTGTCCGTGGCGTCGCCGTGGCCGACGACGACGGCCCCGGCGCTGCTGAGAGCCATGCGCGAGCCGAGCTGGCGGATAGCTCGGGCCGGGTCGATCGGTTCGACGCCGACCCGGTCGAGCAGGTTCCCGCCGCCGCAGGTGCCGTCGATCGCGGCGACGTCGGCGCCCAGGCCCAGGCGCAGGGCGGTGGCCAGGCCGAAGCAGGTGGTGGTCGCGCCCGCTGCGCCGGAGCCGGCCACCACGATGGCCGAGAGGTCTTCGGGCTGCTCGAGTTTCGGGCTACGGCGCAGTGCGACAACGTTGTTCATCGGTTCTCCACGTTCGCGATCTTCAACCCGCCGTCGGCGGGCAGGGTGGTGATCCACTGTCTGTGGATGCCTTCGTCTCCCACGGGCGGGAACTTCAGCAGCACATCGACCGACCAGCGGTGCGGGTCCTCGGTCGGCAGCACGCTCACGCAGTGCTCGGTCCCGACCGGAACGGCGTCGATGAAGGTCTGAATGTCGGTGCCGGGCAGGACCATCAGGTCCGCGACGGCCGTGCCGTCCCGCTCGACGTAGTAGGCGTACTCGAACGCCTGGATTGCCGCAGGGCCGGTGTCGCGGCCACCGGGACCGTTGCCGACGACCCGGCCGGGCTCGGTGACCGGGGCGCACCACGCCGGAGCCGCGACCGTCGACGTCGAGGTGGTGGTGGACGAGGACACCGCCGTCGGCGAGGGCAGCGGCACCTGCGGTTCGTCGGTGGTGCCGACCGTCGCGGTGACCACCGCCGCGGAGACCACCGCCAGCACCGCGACACCGCCGCCGACGAGCATCCAGGTGCGGGATCGATCGGGGCGGGCCGTCGCGGCTGCAGAGGCGCTGTCGGTGACCGGCTGGGCGGTCCTCTCCTCGACGACCTCGACCGGAGCCGCAGCCGGAGCTGCGGCAGGGGTCGGGCGAGCAGGTCGGGCACGGCCGATCGCGGACTTCAATCCCCCACGGGTGCGTTCGGGGATCATCAGCGGGCCACGGGGAATGTGGGCGCGGACCCACTCCGGGGCGCCTGCATAGGGGTCGACCTCGGTCGCCGTATCGCCGTGTCCGGCCCCGCCGTGCTCGTCGTCGGCCGGGCTCTGATCGTCGTATCCGGCAGGGCCGTGGGCTGGGTGATCGGCAGGATGGACCGGGGCCGGGTCGATCTCGGCTGCGGGTTCGGCAGCGACGATCGGTTCGAGGTCGGTCTGGATGACCGACTCGTCGTCGGTAGCAGGCTGTTCGGGGACGCAGGCCGCATCGACCGGGTGGAGGTCCGATGCCGGCACCCCCGCGGCGTCGAGGGTCTCGTCCGGGATCGGGAAGTGCACCGATCCGGTCACTCGTTCGTCGCTCGCAGTCGGCTCCGGCCCGTACCGCTCGGTCACGTCCGGGAAGAGTTGTCCTCGATTGCCGGTCGACAATGTGTCCTCCGTCGTCGGGTGGTGGGGGCGGGGCTACCCGCCCCCACCGGCGAGATGTTCGGGCAGGTCAGGCCGGGTTGATGCCGTCCGCGGCCGCGGTCGAGATCATCTCGGCGGCAGTGCCGAGCGAACCGTCGAAGAACGTGGTCAGCACGGTGTCCGCTCCCGCGACGACACCTTCGCCACCGGGCTGGACCTTCACCCACTCGCGGGCCTGCGAATCGACCTGCGGGGCGGTGGTCACGACGCTGCGCACGGCGTCGGCCGCGGCCTGCCCGACCGGGCCGGAGGAGCGCCACTGCTCGACCGTGGCATCGGCCTGCTCGGTGAGCGCGTTCTGGTGCACATCCGGCAGCTGCACCTCGATGGGCTGGCCTTCGTCGTCCCCGGCACCGAACGCGGTTCCGGCCGCCAGACCGGCCGCCCCGCCGACCACCGCGCCGGGAACCGCGCCGACCGCAGCGCCGATCGCTGCGCCCGCCGCGGTCCCGGCCACCCCGGTGGTCACCGCGGGCAGCACCGGAATCGGCAGCGGCACCACACCCCCGGCCGCAGCCCCGGCGATACCGCCGAGGGTGCCGCCGATCAGCGCGCCGGGAATCGCGCCGGCCGCAGCACCGGCCACGCCACCGGCGAGCGCACCACCGATCTGCGCAGCAGCGACCCGATCGGCACGGCCGGCATCGACGCCGACCGAGGTGTAGAAGGTGGCCACCTCGGAGCGGATCAGACCGGCGGTGTTGTTGGTGCGTTCACGGTCGTCGTCGGTCACCCAGTTCGGCTGGTTGACGTGGACATCGCCGATCATGATCTTCTCGGGCGGAGCGAGGTAGATCGGCTCCGGGGTGACCGGCTGCGGCGCCCGCAGCGCCAGTGGGTCGATCGGCGGCGGAGCGCTTTGCCGCTCGTAACGGTTGGTGTCGTAGTTGTAGTCCGGCAGCGGCGCGTACTGACGCTGCTGCGCCGGAGGCGGCGTCCAGTAGATCTGCTTGGCCGGAGGAGCCGGGGCCGGCGTCGGGGCGCTGGTGGTCCCGCCCTGGGTGGACGGTGCCGGGGTGGTCACCCCGCCCTGCGAGGGCAGCTCGACCGGAGCGGCCGAGGCCAGCCCCGACCCTGCTGCCACGATCGCTGCGGCCGTGGCGGGCACCACGCTCGCCTTGGCGAGCCGCGAAGCCCTGCGATGTGTGCTCATGATCGCTTCTCTCTCTCGTGTGTGTCGGGGCGTGGAATCAGTTGAGTGCGGCGGCCGAGACGCCGCCCTGCTCGAGCACCGTCGGTCCCGCCTCGACCACATGCGTCGTGGCCGCGGCCGGTGCCGAGGTGGTGGAGGCGACCGTCTGCGACGGCGTGGCCGAGACGGTCTCGGAGGTGGTCGTCGGCCGCGCCGTAGTGGTGGCCGAGGCGGTGGGACCCGTCGACGTGGAGGCCGAGGAGGCGGCGAGGTCGAGGTCGGCTGCCGCCGCAGCGAGCCAGGACGCGACGAATCGTGTCGGGGCCTGCCCACTGGCGGTGGCCGGAACCGACCCGTAGGAGCCGTGCTCGGCGGCGACGTTGCGCACCGTCGTCATCGCCACCAGATCGAAGGCATCGCGGTTGGCCTCGACCTCGTTCGCCACGACCTCGAACGCCTGGCGCACGAGCCGCTGCGAGGTCGCCGGCGGAACCAGCTCGGGCAGCACACCGACCGTCCTGGCAGCGAGCACCCCGAACGCCGCGGCCGGATTGGCCAGCCCGACCGCCGCGACCGCCGCGATCGTCTCCGGGGTGAGCACCTTCTTCGCGACCGTGACGGCCGCGTTGAGGCCGATCAGCCCGACCTTCATCAACGCCGCGGTCACCTCCTGCCCGGTCGGGGGTGTCGCCCGCGGATCGGAGGCTTCGGCCAACCGCTGCGAGATGGTCTTCTTCGGCTGGATCGACACCGCGTCGAGGGCGTTCTTCGGAGCCGCAATGTCCTCGTTGACCACATCGACGGCGGTGGTGAACGCCGTCGAGGCCAGTGCCCGGCCGACCGTGGCGACGGCGACGAACGGATCACCGCCGACCTCGACCTGCCCGGCGACGTTGACCACCGCCCGCACGATCGGCGCGTTCGCCGGGGCGTCGCACGCCAGATCACCGGTCTGGCACCAGGACGACACCCGACCCGAAAGGGTGCCGTAGTCCGTGGTCAGATCGGCGACGGGGCCGATGCCGCCGCCTTCCGGGGCGGTGAACGCCACCGACGACAGCGCCGTGACCGCTTCACCCGTGGTGCCGGGAACCGGCGACGGGGCGCTCTGCGAGGTGCCGGGGAACAACCCCGATCCGGCGCTGCGGGTCGGCGCGCCGAACAGCGCACCGGCCGCGACCGAGCCGGCCGACACCGCTCCGGTGCCCTGGCCGACCGACCGCAGGAAGTTCGAGGCCGCGTGAGCGCCCTGGGAGTAGCCGACCACGGCGAGCTTGGTCGACGGACACTGCTCGAGCACCCTCAGCGCCGCCAGGGACAGGTTCTCCTCCCCCTCGGTGACGGACTCGACGTACGCCCGGCTACCACCGGGGGTCAGGCCACCGAACGAACCCGGATACGGGACATAGGCCCGATCGACGCTCGCGCCCAGCTCACGAGCCTGGTCCAGCATCGGCCCCATGATGTTCGACAGCATCCCGGTATCGACCTTCACCGGCGCATCCGGAGAGGACTCCGTCGTGCCCTGCATCCCCAGGACGTACAGATCCGGGCACCCGTCGACCAGCTCGTCGAGCCAATTCGTCTGCGCGTGCACCGGGACCAGACCACCCACACCGGCCATGACCGCAGCCGTGGTGACGGTCATCGCCAGGACTCTCTTGCCCGAACATTTCATGTCTCTCCCTCCCGAACAGCCGTTTCCCGATGCCAACAGCCACCCCTGCTTGTTCCGAGACGGGATTGTCGATAGGCCGATACGGTGCAAAACCGCCTTCGGAGAATGCAATTGATTCGACCCGGGGACACATGTGCGGGCTGTCGTTGGGATGGCCAGGCCGTGTTCGGGGTTGACGGGCCCGGATCGGTCGCCTTCGCCCGGACCTCTTCGACAGTCGCGATGGGCACTCGACGCAGCGACTGCGCGGACTCGTGTGCGTGGACGGGCTCACGAGAGAGACCCATTCGCCGACAGGATTGGCGCTGGCCAGGAACTTATGCAGCCTTTGCTGGTACCGGGCACGACCTCGCTGTTCGCGAACAGGGGGACGACGACGGCTTGACTGCCCTCGGGGTCTTTGGAGCTGAGCGGAGCCGCTGGCCCCAGGTCGACGGAGCAGCGACGACCTGGGACCAGCGGGCGCAGTGGACGCGGCGCGAGGGGTCGCCGGCCACCGTTCGGGAGCGGGTACGACCGATAGCGCCCTTCGCTGAGTGTTGGGCGCAGGTGTTCGGCAATCGGTGGTACGCGCAAGTTGATTCCCCGGGGTTCCGTAGCTGGCTCTGGGTAAAGCTCCGCCATCGCGTCAGTGCTACGTCCGAGGCCGACCACGACAGACCTCGGGAAACCCCCGGAAGGGGCGCGAGCGGATCGTAAGCAAGAGCGGCGCGTTCGCGCAACATGGCAGGCCCTCCCCTCCTCGGCGCAGCACCTTCAGTACGGTTCCTGAAATTGATCCGTAGATTAGTACCCTAGAATTCTAAACACTAGCGGTACAAGGAGACGGGAAGGGGCGAGACAATGAGCGGCGACAGGAGGATCCAGGGCAGGGAGTGGAGTTGGCTCGAAGCGGCATGCACGGCTTCAGTGGGGCCCGCCTGCGCAGATACCGCCAAGCGCTCGACATGACGATGGCTGACCTCGCTGATACCGCGGAGGTCTCGGAAGCGACCGTCTCGGCTTGGGAGACCGGCCGTGCTGCCCCCACGCCGCCGTTGTTGAAGCGCGTGGCCGACGTCTTGCGCGTCACCGTCCCGGACCTTGCCCCGATCCAGGAAGGCCGGATGACGCTCAGCGATTTGCGCGCTCTGGCTGGTCTCACGCAGGCGGAAGCGGCCCGAAAGCTCGGCATTTCGGCCACCGTGCTCGGGCGCATCGAGAAAGGTCGTAAGGACTACGACAAGGATCGAGTGGCGAGCATGGCCAAGCTTTATGGGGTGAAGTCTTCGGTCGTTAAGGCCGTCTGGGAGCGCGACCGTGCGACACGCCAGGAGTACATTCGGCGTCTGTAGATTACATCACTAAAATAACGCCACATGCATGCTTCGATCGGTTGAGGGTCGATGTTGCATCGGATGACTTCTGTTGCGAACTGGGGGTGTGTCGCTCCCCCTCTTCCGAACCAACCTGGGACAAGATCAAGGGCGTTCGGAAGCAGTGATGAGGAAGGGCCGACACCATGCCTACGCCAAGCAAGGGGCCGCGCAAAGAAGTGAAAACCCGCGTTCCGGAAGATGTGCGCGAAGTGCTGGAAGTGATGGCAGCCAGTTCCGGTGCCAGCTCACTCAGCCAGTACGTAGCGGACCTTCTCTCCAGCCTCGCCGGCCGTCCGGACCTTGTACGAGAAATCCACCAGGAAGTGATGCCGATGCCGCTCTCCGCATAGAAAAGTGCGGCGGAGTCCTCCGCCGCACCAGCACATAGCCGAAGCGGTTACCACAACTGAAATGCGAAAACCCCCGGCGGGCAGGCCGAGGGCTTTCGTCTGAAGTTGGCGAGAACGAGTTGGCGCTCGTTCTCGGTACCGCATATCCCCGAAGGGACTGTCTTGCCGGACAGGTCTCAGGGTACATCGCGCCCTGAATCAGAGCCAACGATAGCTGCGCGTGTCGCCGCTTTCACCGGTGACACCGCACCGAATCGTCACCTTTTCGATGTGTGCACGCGCCGCTGGTCGCCGCGTGCCCGGGTGCGGATCGACCCGGATCGCACCCACACGTATGCCACCACGATGGCCATGCCCAGCCAGGCGCCCGGATTTCCGTGGGCGATCTACCTGGCCGGGGCGAACCATCGCTACCGCCTGCTGGCGTTCGACCTCGACAGCGGGCGCCACGGCCCCGAGGTCGCCCGCGCCGATGCCGACCGGCTGGCCGCGCACCTGGCGGAACTCGGTGTTCCGCATCTGCGCGCCCGGTCCGGGCCCACCGGCGGGCAGCACGTCTGGCTGCGCCTCGCCGGGCCGGGCGCCGCCCCCGACGAGGTGCGGCGCCTCGCCCACGCCCTGCGCCAGCACTATCCCAGCCTCGACACCGTCCCCTTGACCAACCCCGCCACCGGCGCCGTCCGCCCGCCCGGGGCCCCGCACCGCCGCGGCGGGCAGTCCCGACCCCACCTGCACGGCGCCGCCCTCGAGACCGCCCTTGCCCGCCTCGACACCGAAACCGCCCCGGAGGTGGTGGACTGGTTGCTCGCCCGGCACCCGCACTCCGCCGCCCCGGCCCCCCGCCGCCCCACCGGGCCGGTGCGCATCGTCGATCCGGCCTCCGATCCCCGCCTGGACCGGCCGCGGCGCCCCCTCACCGACGCCACCCGCGCCCTGCTCGACGCGGTTCCGGCACCCGGAGCGGACCGCTCGGCGATCGTGCACAGCATCTTTCTGGGTATGGCCCGCGCCGGCCACAGTCTCGCCGACGCCCGGGCGGCCGCCGCGACGGCGCCGGGACTGGTCCGGCTGCGCGAGGACCGCGCCCGCGGTCGCGAGGACACCGACCGGCAATGGCGCCGCGCCCTGGACACCGCCGCCGGCTTCGCCCCCGCTCCCCCGACCACGCGGGCACCGGTGGACGACGAACTCGACCGCATCGAGGCCGCCATCGGAGCTGACCCGGCGCACTGGGCCCGCCCCGGCGGTGCCAGCGACGAACGCATCCTCTACGCCCTCCTCGCGCTCGCCCGCACCGCCCGCACCCGCATCTTCGACATCGACTGCCGCCGACTCGCCCAGGCCGCAGCCGTCGACGCCTCCACCGTCTCCCGGCGGTTGCGGGTGCTGGCCCACGAATCCTGGGTGCGGTGTGTTCGCACCGGCAGCGGAACCCGCGCCGCCACCTGGCAACTCGAACTTCCCGACCCGGTGGCACCGCTACCGGTTGCAACACAAGGGAAACCCGCCCCCGCCCCGGGGCACCCCTCCTCCCTGCTGGAGCACCACACGCACGATCTCTGGGCGCACCGGTCCGGGCTGGGTGGGGCAGCTGCCCGCATCCATTGGGCCGTGATTTCGGGAAAACCTGCTATTTCCGGAACGGGCAGAAATCCCGTCGAGGTGGCTGCGCTGACCGGCTACAGTCTCGCCACCGTGACGCGGACCCTGTCCACCCTCGCCCGCCTGGGCCTGCCCACTGGGGCCGGAGCTGATACTCCCGAGCTGCGGGAGCAGCTCGGGAATGCCGCCGACCGGGTCGGGGCCTCCGGTGTCGGGGCGCAGCGGGTCCGCCGCCACCTGCTCGATCGGGAGCTGCACCGGTGGTGGCTCGAAGAGCAGGAATGGCGCTGCCGACGGGGCAAGAAGACCGGCGTGCCCCGCACGGTCTCGTTGACCATCGCCCTGCCGATCGGTGCGCCGGCTCGGCTGCGGTACGGCCGATTCCCGGTGACCGACACCGGCCGCGCCGACTATCGTGCGGCGCGAGCCGTGGTGACCCGGGTGTGCTCCCCTGGTTGGAATTCCACGACCAATCCAGATCGGCAGGGCGGGAAGGCGGCCTGACACACTCTGGCTCTCCAACCGGACCGAATCAGTATGAGTCGTCCACTCGGGCGATTTGAGCGAGGAGGAGCGCGGCGTGGGGCGGCCGATCCGGCAACTGGAACGGCCGCAATGTCACAGCGGCCTTGACCCAGTCACCATCTCCTGCATGCAGTCGCACGAGATCGCCGGCCTGGGGAACCTCACCGCTCTCGACTCTCCGAGCATTCGCTTGCAGACTCGGCAGATCCTCGGGATGGACGACGGGACCGGTGATATGCGCATACTGCCACTCCACCCACTCCGGAGCCCGGCCGATCCACATCGCGACAATGCCTCGCTGGGCCTCGAACAGCGCGACATGGACATCGGCACCTAACAACCCCTCACGCAGTCCGAGAGCGGCCAACGATGGCATTGACGGCGGATACACGTCGGACACGTCGTGATATAGCACCCGGACACCGGATCCGTCTTCCATGGGGCGTAAGACGACCTGCCACTGCATCGCATGGCCGTGGTCGTGCCGAACCGAGAACCACGTGCTCAGCACTCCCCCGGACCGCGGATTGAGCACCAGATCCAGGAATTCGGTCTCGTGCTCGAAGCAGATCGCGCGGTTGATGTAGTCGGCAGGGGTCGCGGTGGGAAGCCAATCTTCGAGCAACGTACCGGACATCGCCCCCGACTCCCACGTCTGATAGATCAACATTTCCTCGACCATCCAGGCCACACCTGAGGTCAGACGCCGCGTTCCCAGCTCCTCCCCCGGCTCTCCCACCCACAGATGGATGCCGTGCACATCGCCGAACGGGCCGATGATCGGCCAGGCATAGAACCGCCACGACTGCCGCATCTTCTTCGACGACAGCACCCGATCGAACGGTTTACGGACTTCCCGGACGTACTCCACGATCGGCTCCACCGGGATGTCCGGTGCGGGCGAGACCTTCCGGCGGAGCGAAGTCATCTCCTTCACTTCACCATCCGAGGCCACCAGCGTCGCAACACCCTCCACGAGCGTTTCGATCAAATGCCATGAACCCATCGAAGACCCCCCTATGTCTCGACCTGATCTCGATGCGGGGAGGCAGTGTAGCGAAAACCGACTGTTCGACCGTTAAGCGGGATCGATGGTCACGCTCGGACGTGTAGCGCCAGCTGCAAGCGCTCGGGCCGGATCGTCAGCAACTCGGCCACCGACAGCTCATAGCCCGGCACGGGCTCGACCTCGAAACGGGTGAGGATCTCCGCCAGCGCCAGGACCGCCTCGTGCAACGCGAACTGCCGGCCGATGCAGGCCCGAGCCCCTACCCCGAACGGTTTATATGCGTGGGCTGGGCGGGCACGCACGGCCGCAGGCAGGAACCGGCCCGGGTCGAAGACCTCGGTGTCCTCGCCCCACAGCGTCGGGTCGCGGTGCAGCGCCAGCAACACCACCAAGACCGTCTGCCCCTTGCGCACCGGGTAGCCGGCCAGCGTCGTGTCCGTGCGGGCCTTGCGGAAGAATGCCGGGCCGGACGGCCACAGCCGCAGGGTCTCGTCGACGAGGCGGCGGACATAGCGCAGCTTCGCGACCTGTTCGAACCGGAGCGGGCCGCTGCCGTCGCGCACCTGGGCGATTTCCGTCCGCGCTCGCTCGACCATCGCGGGATGCAGCGACAGGTAGTGCAGTGCGAACGACAGCAGACCTGCCGTCGTCTCGTGCCCGGCCACCAGGAAGGTCAGCACCTGATTGCGGATACTCTGATCCGACAGCAGCTCCCCGGTCTGCGGGTCCGGGTGCTCCAGCATCCGCTGCAGCAGGTCGTCCTGGCGCGGTGACTGTCCGTGGCGGCGTGCCGCGATCACCTCGTCCACGGTGCGCTGCATCAGCGCAATGTCCTTCGGGTGTTGGCGCAGCGCCTTCCATCCGAAGATCTCCCGGATGACCGGCAGATCGTTCGCCGACTGCGACACGAACGACAGCGCCCGCGTCATCGACTCGACGAACGGATGCCGACCGGCGGAGAACGAGTCGAAGCTGTACCCGAACCCGGTGCGACCGATGACCTCCAACGTCAGGCGATTCATGTCCGAGGAGACGTCCACCGGACCCTCAGTGGCCTGAGCGGCCCAGTAGCTGCAGAGCCCGTCGACGCACTCGAGCATCACCTCGTGATAGCTGCGCATCGAGGATTGGCTGAACGCCGGCATCAGCACGTTGTGCGCCTGCGCCCACGCCGGCTCACTGTTGAACGCGGTGAACAATCCGTCCCCGGCCAGCTCGCGCAGGTTGCTCACCGGTGGGACGACCGCCTTGGCGAACCGGGACTCGTCGAAAACCTCCGCGGCCGCGTCCCCGCCCCCGACAACAACGACCTTCTTGCCGGCGATGTCGATCTCGAACACATCCCCGAGCTCCCGTACGAACTGCGCCTCACGCTGTACCGGCCGCCGAGGATCGAGACGCAACACATCTCCCAGCAAGGGCAGCCGCCACGACGGATGCGGCATCGCTTCTCCACGTCCGGTCTCAGCTTCGACGCGGACATCATTTGAGGCTTGCTCCCCCGCAGAAGTCATGACCGGAGTCTGCCGCACCGCTGTGCCGATCGCAGAATCGGTCGGCTGGCATGACGGAGGAAGCGACGGCTACGGCCAAGTCGGGTGATGAGGGTTCGTGGCGGTTCCACCCCGTGGAAGCACTGCCGCTGAACGAACGACGGCTCGCTCAGCGGAGGCGCCACGCGTTTACTGTTATAGCGCTACAACGTCGTTGCGTAAGGCGCTGGCTGGGTAGAGCCGTTATAGCGCTTGAACGTCGGAGCGTAACGCGGGCAATGCGTCCGGAGGGGGCGGATATCCTAGTTGTAGCGCTATAACGCCCCAGCGCTAGAACGTTGTCACGTCATGCCGTTACCATGGCTGAGCGTCAGAGCGCTACGATCTTGAAGCGTTGCAGAGCTACAACGCTCTGGCGACGGAACGTTGCAGCGTTGGAACGTTGCTCCGCTACAACGGTGCAGGAGCGGGGCAGTGGACTGCTGCGGAGGGGTTACTCGGCCGAGCTTTTGGGAAACTGCTGGTCACGCAGTGTGTTCAGAAAGCATGAGTTATAGCGCTACAACGTCGTTGCGCAAGGCGCTGGCTGGGTAGAGCCGTTATAGCGCTTGAACGTCGGAGCGTAACGCGGGCAATGCGTCCGGAGGGGGCGGATATCCTAGTTGTAGCGCTATAACGCCCCAGCGCTAGAACGTTGTCACGTCATGCCGTTACCATGGCTGAGCGTCAGAGCGCTACGATCTTGAAGCGTTGCAGAGCTACAACGCTCTGGCGACGGAACGTTGCAGCGTTGGAACGTTGCAGCGTTGGAACGTTGCAGCGTTGCTCCGCTAGAACGGTGCAACGCTGCAACGGCGTGGCGCTACGACGTTGCAGCGTTCCGACGCTTAGCGTTCAGAGCGTGGTAGCGGTGCACGCTGCCGCGCCTCAATGCACCGACTCATTGCACCCAGTGCAACCGACGAAAGGCTCCATGCAATGGCCAAAATCATCGTTTGCCACTCCCGGAAGGGAGGGGTGGGAAAGACCACGATGGCGTACGAGTTGGCTTACGAGCTGGACGCAGTCCTGGTGGACTTGGAGTACGACGGGGGCGGCGCCACCGGTAAGTGGGGGGATCGGCCTCTCGACCGGGCCCGCATTCCGATCCTCGATGCAATCCGCACCGGCAAGACCCCCAAGCCGTTGAACGGCTTCAAGAAGCCGCGTCTGGTACCTGGGCATCCTGACCTGTACGACCAGGCGCCCAGCGAAGATGCAATGGCGGATGCGCTGGTGCAGTGGGCGGGGGAGTGGGACACGGAATGGGTCGTCGTGGACACGCATCCAGGTGCAACAACCCAGGCCCATGGTGCACTGTCCGTTGCAAATGTCGTTCTCGCCCCGACTCCGTTACGGAAGCTGGATCTCGATGCAACTGAGCAGCTCGTCGACGAACTCGCCGACTACCCCCTAGTCATTTCGCCGACAATGGTGCCGGCGGCACCTCCGGGAACGATGATCGACCGTCTTGCGCGGATGGTTGACGGCACGCCCGTGCAGGTTGCGCCTCCGGTTCCCCACGCCGCCCGGGTTGGCACTCGGACGAAGCGCATTGCAATCACCGCCGAGGAACCACCGGCCAAGCCGTTGCGGGCGTTCGCGGCTGCAATCACCGACACCGCGAAGTTCCTCCAGGAGTACGTCAATGACTAACGGACTCGATGCCTTGCGGCAAAAGAACAAGCGTGCCGGTGGGCGCACCATGCCGCCACCGCGGCACAAGCCCCGGTCGGTTCCGGTGGAGATTCCCACCGATTCCCAGAACTCGACCAATCCCATTGCACCCCCCGTGCAAGAGATTCGACCGTCTACTTCGGACGCTGCGGCGACTCTCTCGGAGAATGTGGCCGCGCAGACCGTCAACGGCCGGGAACCTGCACCCGCGTTGCCTGCCTCCGAGTTGCCGAAGGCGGCGCCTCCAGTGCCTTCGACAGAAGTGGACGAGCTAACAAAGTCGACGATCTATCTGGACGCCGAGACCGACCAGTTCCTCGAGGAGGCGATCTATCTCGGGCGGAAGCAGAAACCACGCATTGATTCCCGTAGTGCGATCGTGCGTTTTGCACTTCGTGAGTTGGCCTCTCGCATGTCCACTGAGCAGGTGATTGCCGCGATCCGGGCAGGTGCGCCTGAAACTGGCAACCAAGGAAGACCTCGCCTCTAACTTCATAGCGCTTCAACGTTCTAGCGCCATAAAGAGGAGGAGCCCCGCTCGACCTGCAATCCAACGGGACTCCGTGACCGGCTACCTCAGCAAAGGAAATTCCGATCATGTATGACCTTAACGTTCGCGCTGCGCAACGTCAGCTACCGTCCGCAAGTGCACGCCGACGATTGCACTCGAAGACCATGGCCCTCGGTGCTGTTGCAGCGATGACGCTCGTGCTTGCAGCGCTGGCGTTCACCCTGTCGTTCGATGCGTTGCGTCAGCTCACCCTGGAAATCGGCGTGCGCCCGGAACTGGCCTGGATGGCGCCGGTGGCACTCGATGTTGCACAGGCCGCCGCCGCCCTGGCCCTCGTTGCACTGGGGACCGACGACGAGTTCCGCGGTGCCCGTCTGTACTGCAAGGCCCTGGCCACGGGCACGGTCCTGCTCAGCGTGGCCGGCAACGGCTACCACGCCTTCCGTCTGGCCGGGCAGCGGCACGCGCAGGCCGCGGCCGGTGTCGATGTCGGGTACCAGCCGCAACCGGCTGCCATCGCCGCCTGCATTGCGATGATCGTGCCGCTGCTGTTCCTGGCCCTGTTGCATCTGTTCACCACGATCGTGCGGGCGCTGGCCGTCGAACGCGGCCGCTACCACGAGGCGGTGCACGACGCGCACCCGACCGTGCACCAGGATTCGCCCGTGACTGCACCCGAGGTATCGGAGGTGCACGACCCTGCGGAGGATGCACCCGTCGGGGACGACGTGCAATACCCCGGTGCCCGCGTGTACGCCGAGGCCTCCGCCGTTGCCGCCGAGCCTGCAACGGTGCAGCCGCAAGGCACCGGGCGCCACGGGGAGGATGCATCGGGGGAGGCCTCCGTGCAGGCCCCGAGCCCGCTCGAGGCACCGCCCGAGCAGACTCTCGCGCCGACGTCCGGTGGCCATCGGCAGACGGTCGACGGCCTGCGCGAGTTCCTGGCCGGGTGCACGCTGCGCAGCGAGGAGAAGGAGGTCGCGGCGATCCTGCTGGATCGCCCGCAGCTGACCTATGCGCAGGTGGCCGCCGAGTTGGAGGACACCCCGTCCCCGTCCACGGTGTGCCGGCGCTGGCAGCGCTTCAAGAACGCCGCCTACGCCGAAGGCTTCGAAATCCCGCCGGTGGTGCCGCTTCCCCTCGACGCGATCACCGCACGCGAGGAGCAACTGGTGTCGGTGTGACCAGACCCCGTCCCGGGCCACCGGCTGTGCCGTGGCCGGAGGCAGCTGCCGTCGAACGGTCGGTGGCCAGAGGCGGACCGGGGGCGGGAAAAGCAGTGACGCCGGGACTGTGCTTCCCCCACAGTCCCGGCGTCGCATCCCACCCTAGCAGAGTTATTCGAACATGTGTTCCCTCGAGTTGGTGTTTCGAGTGTCCACGGGAGTGTCCGAATAACGGTGGATCCGGCTTCGGCCGACAGTCGACGTTGAGGACTCGGAGTGCTTCCATCCCGCCGTCGCTGCTGGCTTTCCGGTGGGTCATCAGGGCCCGTGCGTCCTCGCGGCACCGTGCTTGTGTGAGCGCGATCCCGGTGTAGTGCAGCGTTGAGCTGTCGGTTTCCGGTGCGTGAGAGCCGATGCCGAGTATGGTTCGACGACCACTGCTGGTAGCAGTGCCGATGTGCCGGGCGAAGGAGCTTTGCACCCTAGCGGGAGGTGGGCTTCGGGGTGCGCCGGCGCCCGGCTGGTCGGCCGGTGGTGTCGGTCGTGCGGGGCTCGGCCCGGCCGCGGGCCTGGCGCGCGGTGCGGGACTCGGCGCTGTGGGTGCCGCGGGCGGTCGGGTCGGGGCGGGCGGGGCGGCGGATCTTCGGCGCCCGGACCGGCCGGGGGGCGGCACCGACTCGGGGCCGGCCGAAGACGCGGGTGACCAGTCGAGGGGAGGTGCTCGAATCCAGCGAGACGCGGGCCTCGGGTTCGCGGTAGGCGGCGTGGGCGATCAACCCGAACATCAGCAACGTGGTGAGCATCGAGGTGCCGCCGGCGGAGATCAACGGCAACTGCAGACCGGTCACCGGCAACAGCCCCACGACGTAGGCGATGTTGATGAACGCCTGGAGCACGATCCACATCGTGGCCACCGCGCTGAGCATCCGCAGGAACGGATCGGTCGAGCGCAACGCCACCCGCAACCCGACCCATAGCACCGCGGCGAACAGCCCGATCACCAGCAGCGCCCCGACCGCGCCGAGTTCCTCGCCGATGATCGCGAAGATGAAGTCGTTGTAGGCCTGCGGCAGATAGCTCCATTTCGAGTTGGACTGGCCGAGCCCCTGGCCGAACAGTCCACCGTTGGCCAGGGCGTACTTGGCCTGGGTGGCCTGGTAGTTGATGCCCTGCGGATCGGCATCGGGATTGAGGAAGGCGCGGATGCGGTCCGAGCGGTAGCCGACGGTAGCGGTGAAGAGCGCGATGCCCAGCACCCCGACGGCCGCCATCGCTGCGACGATGCGGGCGTGGAACCGGCCGAACCACAGCACCGCCATCACGATGATGGCGATGGTCACCGCGGTCCCCAGGTCACGCTGGAGCACCACCATGGCCAGCACCGTGAACGACACCGCCCCGATCGGCCGCAGGACGCGGTGGACGTCGACACGCCGCTCGGCGGCGGTGGCCACCATGTGCGCGGTCCAGATCACCAACGCGACCTTGGCGACCTCCGACGGCTGGAACGAGACCGACCCGATGAAGATCCACGACTGGGCGCCGTAGACCTCGCTGCCGATCCCGGGAATGAGCACCAGGATCAGCAGCACGAAGGCGAACCCGAGAAACCACGGCGCGCCGCGCCGCAGCACCGTGGTCGGAAGCCGCACCACCGCCACGAAGATCGCCAGGCCCACCACGGCGTAGAGCAGCTGCGGCACGAACCGGGCATACGGCGAGCCCAGGCTCAGCAGCGATTCCACGCTCGAGGACGAGAGCACCATCATCAGCCCGAGCACCACCAGCAGCAGCGTCACCCCGACCAAGGTCTGGAAGTCGTGCAGCGGCCGGGCCGCCCAACTGTCGAACCACAGACGCAGACCCCGCCCCGACGACGACCCTTCGGTCTCGTCGGATGTCGGCGCCGACCGGGTTCGTGCACTCTCGTCCGTACTGCCGTTTCGCCCTGAACTCACCGGCTCATCGTCCCACGAGCGCACCCTCGTCCCCGGGGACCCACACCGTCCGCCGAGGACGGGAGTGCGGTGAAATCTCGGGCCCGTGCCGCGATCTGCAGGCCGCCGGGGTGGCGCGGACGCCAGCGCCGGATGGGCGTGTCGACCGGACCGCCCGGCCGGAACGACATCGAATGCGGACAGGCCCGCCGGCCCGCCCGCTCCGGTGTCCTGCTCGCTCAGCAGCCGCCGATGTACCAGGCTCCGTCGATGCGCTGGAACGCGCTGGGGGTGCCGATCTGGGTGATGCCCGGTCCCACGCACCGGGTCTCGTTGTGATCAGGGCCGAGGAAGTTGTCCCAATGGATGTTGATCTTCACCCAACCGCCACCGCAGTGGTTGTACCAGTGCCGCCCGGCGTCGGTGTAGAACCCGCACGGCGCCGCCGAGGCCACCGCCGGGGCCGCCACCGCCAGACCGGCCCCGATACCCACCGCCGCCACCGCCGCCGCGGCGGCGCGGGCTACCGTCTTCGTTCCGCGAGTCATCGTCGTCCTCCCTCACCGTCGGTAACATACCGGGAAGTCGGTATGTTCAGGCCGACGATAACTTATCCGGGGGCTGCAATGGGGTAAACGGGAGGAAACGGTCACGATGTGTCGCGGGATGCGGTCGGCCCGGGCGTAAGGTGCACAACGTGACGGCCGAGGACCTTTTCGACGAGGACTCCTACAACGGCACCGTCGGGCCGTTCGCCACCGCCGCCGACGCCCACCGGTGGTGGAGCGCCCGCACCGCCGCCTTGGCCTGCCTCGCGGGCCAGCACGGGGCCCCGACCGTACGATTCGACCCGCATCCGCTGCCGTCCTGGCTGTATCCGCCGTGCGACGGCTCGGCCACCTACCGGCCCTGGGCGGACCGGATCACGCTGCACTACCGGCACACACCCGCTGACGAGCTCGACCTCGCAGTGGTCGACGGGATGCTGTGGCACGCTCTCGGCCACCGCGCCCAGCGGCGGGTCCGCCGGCTCCTGCACCTGCTCGGCGCCGCGGTCACCACGGTGGGCCTGACGCTCGCCGGAGTGAGCGCGCAGACCGGCGAACCCTATCCGGCGCTGATCGCCGGCGCCGCCCTGTGGGCCCTGTGCGCCGCGGCCTGGATCGCCGCAGTACTCCGGACGAACCAGCACACCGAAACCGATGCGGACGAGTACGCACTCGTCCACGGTGGACCGCGCCCGATCCTGGCCTACCTGCGCCGGTCCGCGGAATCGGTCACCGGCGACCACCCACGACTGCAACGCCTGCGCCGGCACCTGTGGAACCGCTCCACCCTGTCCGCAGGTTCCTGAGGTATGGGTGAGGGATGTCCTGGACCTTCGGATCCGGAACCTCCCTCTCTTCCTTGTGTCGTGTGAGTCCGCGATCGTAGGTTCCGTCAGTAGGTGGTGTTGATCGGACCCGGACTCCACAGACCGCTCGCGCGTTCGACCGAACACCAGGCCAGCAGAACCCCGGTGGCCACGATCGGTTCCGGACGCAGTCCGTTGTTCAACGGCAGCCAGAAAGCGAGGAACACCAGCGCGCCGGTCCACAGCGGAAGCCGGGTGCGGCGCAGCGCCACCCCGAGACGCGGAGCGACCTCACGGCTGAGCACCCACCAGCACAGGATCCCGGCACTCAACGCGGGCAGTCGCATCCAGATGCTCGCGGTCGAGACCTGCGTCATCGCGGCGAGCACGTCGTAGAAGGGCGTGCCGAACGGCGCCTCGGGCACGCCGAACCAGCGGAAGTAGTTCGCCATGTACCCGGCCTCGCCCGCGGCACGAGCCATCCCGAGCTGGTAACCGTCGTCGGCGGTGTTCGCGCCGATCACATGCCAGAGCAACAGCGTTCCGACCACCGCTGCGTCGATGCGGGTGAACGACCACCACGTCGCCGGCAGGACCCGGCGGTGGCGGCGTCCGTCGGCGCGGTCGAGCCGGTGCAGCGTCCACAACGCCAATCTCGTGGCCAGCACCGCCACTGCCATCGCTGCAACCTTCAGCACGGTCGGGGAGGTGGCGAAACGGGTGTCGACGGTCGCTGTGACCGAGACGCCGTCGAGCGCGGGACCGGGCAGATCGGTGAAGATCCCGACCAGCTGCGGGCGCAGATCCCGATCGGAGCTTCGCTGCCCGGCCGCCCGGGTGGAGCTGGAGGCCGTGGCGATGGTGCGGTCCGGGGTCGAAGACACGGCGACCGCACAGTCCCCGGACAACTCGTCCACCGGGGCCGAGACCAGCATCGTGTTGCGCGAGATCATCTCGAACATCGCCGGCCCGTCCTCGCCGGGCCGGACGCGGGCGATCAGCCCGTAACGCTCACGGTCGGGAGCCCCGGCCGGCAGCGTGGAGAACACCGTACCGCCGCTCGAGGACAGATCTTGCACCGACCGACACGGAATCGTGGCCTCGAGGTCGACAGGCGCGTAGGACACCAACGGCGCCGAGACGCTCGTTCCGCTCTCGTACTGTGGCCAGCTGATCGATGCCACGGTCTGGGTCACCGGCAGCAACGGCATCGCGATCGACGCCAGGATCCCCACCACCGCGGCAAGCACTGGCCCACAGGCGGGTCCGCGTCTCGACTGCTCGCCCGCCGGAAGGCGGGCCGGGTTCTGGGCGTCTCGAAGCCGATACTGCTCTCGTCTCGGTCACGGGGAGCGATGCTAACGGGAGCAGACCGAACGGCTTGTTTTGCGGGGAAGTCGGTAAGTCCGGTGAAGTTGGTTCTGGGTAGTGTCGTTCTCGGGCGCGCACGGTCCCCTCGGGCGTGCGGGCCCACGTGACCCGGCGCTTCACCCCCCGCCGCCGGGGCACGGGCCTACCCGGGGGATACGGCGACCCGCGCTGAAGATGGCGGCGGGAACGTTGGTACCTCGTCGTGTCGAGCATCCTTGGGGTCCGCGTAGGGCTGCGGCCGGTGTCACGGTGACGGTCCGATCCCGGGTCCCGGGGGCATTCCCGAATCCGTGGTGCGGGGCAGGGGGGGGTAGTGGTCCGCTGTCCTTCGCGCTTCTCTGCCGCACCGCGCCGCGGTGACCACCGAGTCGCTCGCGCCGCAGCTGCCCGCCCGCGGTGTCGGCGTACGCGATCAGGTCGCCGTCCCACCGCAACTCGTGCGCGTGCCGGCGGTCAACCCTCGCCCGGACCGTCGTGGGCGCCCCGATGTGGGCGAGGGCGCCGGTGAGCGCCGCGAGATCCTGCGTGTCCTGGGCGCAGGATTCGACCAGGATGCGACGCGCCCCGAGCCCGGCATTGTGTACCGCCACCGCGGCCGGCAACCGGCCGGGGGACCTGCCGGTGCCGGCGACCGGCGATCGGGGCGGTGAACAAGGGAGTCTGCCGGATCGGCGGTGTGCGGGCGAAGGCCGCCACGATCCGCCGCCGGTCACCCCCAGCCCGCCCCGCATCGGCCGGTGCTTCGCGACCTGCCCGGTCCGGATCGGCTGTCCGTCGACGCCGTCGCGGGCGCGCTGCGCGCCGTGGCCGGTCCTGCCGGCGCGACCCACGCACGGCTCCTACCTGGTCGGAGCCTGCTCGGCGCGCCTACCCGAGAACCGGTGCCGCCTCGGTTACGGTCGCGGCAGCTCACGAGTTGAGGGGCGAGAGCGCCCCCGGTCATCGAGGGGGCGCCCGGCATGGAGACCGACGAACAGCTGCACCAGTGGGCGTGGCAGCTGCGCCACGACGGCCACGACTGGAGCGAGGTCGCCACCGAACTCGGCTGCACCGAAGACCTCGCCCGCGCCATGGCCGACCGGCACCGCCGCGACACCGAAGCCCAGGCCCAGGCCGACCAATTCTCGCTGTTCGACCTGTAACCCCGGCCGGATCTGCACTCCTCGGTGCGGCCACCCGCAGCGTGCCTCGGTGCTGCCGGTGACGTCGGTACGCTCGCCGCCGTCCCCAGCGGAACCGGCGCGCGCCCGCCCGAGAAGGCCGGATCCGTGCGGTTCGCGATACCTGGTCAGCAGCACTTTCGGCGGAGGCGATGCAGAGCTTTCCCGGAATGCTCCAGAGCATTACCCGTCCTGCTCGGCGAGGGCCCACCCTGCGGACTTTCTGGCCGAGATGTGAGTGCGCTCAGACAGAACCTGCAGCCACCGAACCGTGTGAGGCGATGTGGCGGCACACCAGCATGTGGTGAGCACCCCTTTGGAACCGATAGCCGACCTCGACGACTTCACCGGCGATGTCGTGGTTCCGAAGGTCGGTGAGGAGATCGTCCAGGCGCGGATAGCGAACCGACGATCCTGAGGCCACGAGCGGAAAGACCCGCAGGTCACCGCGGGCGACCCGCATCAGTTCGCGGATCGCGTCGAGGTGGAAGGTGTGGTCGAGGCGGTCGGAATAACTGAACAGCAGGTGTGAGCTGAGTACGAGATCGAAAGCGGCATCGGGGAACGGCAAGGACGGCAATCGCCCGGCGACGTAGTGGCGCGGATTCAGGCGGATATCGGCGGCGAATTCCTGGACCGCATGCCGGCGCACGCGTGCATGCTGGTCGGGGTCGGCGAAGAACGCCCAGTCGAAGTGCTCCGTGTGGGCTCGGATGTACCGGTTCCCACGTTCGGTTTCAGCTGCCGCAACGACGGCGAGTTGTTCGGTGTCGCGGTCGAAGTAGGCCCTATCGCAGGCCGTCACGTCGCCGCCGAGGCGGTTCACTGCGCTGGTGAACCCCGCGGCGCCGCCAGGACAGTCCAGGATTTTCCGGGACAGGTCCTCGTCGGTGAGGTGGAACATCGACCGGTACTCGTCCAGCGAACGGGAGCTGATCAGCATCTCGCCGATACCTGTCGCGTGGGCAGTATCGCCGTTGTGGGTCACGGGTGGTTCCTCTCGGATCGAGACCGCCTCACCCGCCGACCGGTATCACTGTCGTGCAGAGACGTGAGCGTCATCGACCGCGGAGAAGGCGGCCGGACAACACAGTTCACAAGGCCGCTAGAAGTACGGCCACCAGTGCTGTGTCAGGGTCATCACCGCCCTATTGCAACACGGCAAAGATCGAACCGGTGCACCGGTCAGAGTCGGATCGCCCGTCCGATCGATCAACGAATACGAGGCCATGACCTCTTTCGAGTTCGTGACCTCGTTCGTCGCAGTTCGTGGAACTGCTCGATCCGCGCCGCGATGGAGAACGGCACGCGGACACCCGTCCGACGCGCCCGCAGCAAGCCGCGTCCGCTGCGGCCGCGGTGACGGTGTCCTCGACAGGGCCCAGCTCCGGCAGGTTCGTCGCGGTGGCGGGCCCGGCGAACCGTGGCCGCTTCCCGGCGCCGAATTGAGGCGTTGTAGCGCTATAACGCCCGGTGCGGATCCTCTCAGGCTCCGTATGCCGCGGCCCGACCGGAATCTCCCTCCGGCTGCGCATTTCCCGGAACGTACAGCCCGGCAGCCCGCCTTGCTCGGCTACGCCCGCCCGCCCCATGGCAGAATCTGCCGCCGGGCTGTCACCCGGTCGACACACCTGCGCGGCACCGGCACACCACAGGGGAGAGGGCCGACCGGCTGCGCCGTCGGCGCAACGGCTCGAGCACGCCGGCGCCGCGGTCATGGGTGATCCGTTGACCCGGGTGAAATCGGGCGTGTCTCACCACGAGGGCGGATCTGCCACGAGCCCGCCACTCGCCGTGGGATTCCGCAGCGAGGATTCGAGACCCGCCCGCAGCCACGTCGAATGCCATCTCACCCGAGCGGGGCATCGGGCCATCGAGGGGCCATCCCAGAGGAGATGTGGCCACGAGTCTCGAGGCCCTGCAGTGCCGTCGACATCGTGCGCGGTCCTTGGTGCGCCTGCGGCGCACACCGAATCGAGCTCCGCTGCGCTCCGCCCTGCAAAAAAGAGCCTGATTTTGCCCTTCTGGCCTTCCGATTTTGACCGGCGGTCCGCTACGCGCAACCCCTGGGCGCTACGCGGCCTGACGGCCCGGAAAATTCTCTTCTCCGCTGCGCTCCGGCGAGATTTTTCCGTCCCAGAAGTTGCACTCCACGGCCCTCATGCCGGTCCAAATTCTCCCTGCCAGAAGGGCAAAAGAACAGGCGGACCCGCGCCGGTTCTCACCTCCAGCAGGAAGGTCGCCATGACCCCGTCGCAGACCCCGAGCTTTCCGAGCCTGACCACCCGCACCACCATCATGATCGCCGGAGCGTCGCAGCAGGTGCGGCTGGATGTGACCAGCGCCCTGACCGCAGCCGCGGCGGTGTTCGCCACCATCGGCGCGGTGCGGATGGTCTTCACCGACCCGGCGGTCGCCCGGGGCCTGGTTGCGGTGCTGCGCCGCCCCGCCACCGGCGGGTTTCTTATGGCACTGCCCGAGCAGTTCCTGCTGCGCCCGGACCGCTTCACGACCGACGAGCATCTGGTGACGGTGAACTGGTCCCAGGTCCCCACCTCCAAAGTCACCGCCGGTGGAGCGTTCGATTCGCAGCGTCGCCGTCACGTCCACTGGGTCGACGTCGAGGCCGGTCCGCTGACCTTCCGGTTCTTCGACAAAGCCGGACACACCGCGTTCGTCGCCGAGCTGGCCCGCACGGTGCAGGTGGCCCGGTCGGTGCTGCTCCCGGCCGACGAGAAGGCCCTCGCCCAGGGCGGTGGCCGCTGACCCCTCCAGCGAATTGTCCACAGTGAGTTATCCACAGTAGGGCCGGTTCTCCACAGAACCGGCCCTACCGCCTGTGTGCGCCCCGGTCGCGGCCGGGGCGGCCGGGCACACTGGCGTGCACCGAAGCAGTACCGACCAGAAGGAGGACGCGCTCGTGCACACCTGGACTGTCACCTGCGATCCGGCCGTCGCGCAGGCTTCCGGCACCGCCGCCACCGAAGTCGACGCCGTGATCGCCGGCGCCGCCGCATTGCGCCGCCTCCTACGTACCACCCGCCAGCCGGGGCAGGACTCACCCTTCGTGCATCTGAGGATCGACACCCGTCCCCGGATCGGGATCACGGTCGGGGTGGACGGTCCCGGCGCCGTGCTCGAGTGGATCGACGACTACGAACACCAGGCCACGCTGGCGGCCGCGGTCAACGACAGCATCCTGGACCGCACCCACCGCGAGGCGAGCTGACCCCGGATCCCACGCCGACCACGACGAGGACCACACGAGGAGCAGCTACCACCGGCGCGGACACCGAGCCGGCTGCGCGGCGCCCGGTCTCGCTGTTCCGGTCTCGTCGCCTCTCGTGGCCGGCGGCCGTACCGGAGAGCAGCAGAGGACCCCGAGTACTCGACCGGGTCCGGCGCCTTTCGGCGCACCGATGCGTCCGCGGGCCGCGGCTGTCGGACCGGGGGGCCTCGTCTTCTCGGCAGGACCGCAGGGCGCCGCGTCGGACCACCGTGGCATGGGGGAGGTCGTCCACGAGGGCGCCGGTCGGACGGGCGCACCGCACGACGGGGAGGACACCCCTCCTGAAGGACCTCGCCGCAGTGTCCGACCACGACGGTGGGGGCGCCGAAGCGGTCGAGCCGGGTCACCCGACCGCGGCCTGGAGGCTACCGCGCCGGGACGGGTCCTGAATCGAGGGGAGCAGGCGCCGGTGCAGGTCCTCGAGCTCGTCGTCGCGCCGGCCGCGCTCGGCGGCCGGCTCGCCGAGCGTGCGGAGCACCTGGTCGACGGCGCGGGCCGACAGGCCCGCCACCCGCCGGGTCCGGGCGAGCCGTTCCGCCGCCCCCGGGGAGGTGCCGTGGCGGGGGCGGCGAGGTCCACTAGCGTCGAGGAATGTCCTCCCTCGTCCCGACCGACTACGCCGCCACACTCGAGAGCATCAAGCGGCTCGTGCACGAGGCGCGCTACATCGCCCAGCGCCGGGTGAACACCGAACTGCTCCGGCTCTACTGGCAGATCGGTGCGACGATCATCGAGCGACAGAAGACAGCCCCCTGGGGCAGCAAGGTCCTGGCCCGGCTCTCGGCGGATCTGCGCGCCGAGTTCCCCACGGTGAAGGGGTTCTCCCCGGCCAACCTCAAGTACATGCGCCGGTTCGCCGAGGCGTGGCCCGACCCCGAGGCAATCGGTCAACGACCCGTTGGCCAATTGCCCTGGGGGCATGTCATCGAGTTGCTCGAAAAGCTCGACGACGCCGAGTTGCGCGACTGGTACAGCGCCAAGGACCTTGCCCACGGCTGGAGCCGGCCCGTGCTGGCCCACCAGATCACCACCGGGCTGCACCTGCGGGAGGGCGCGGCCCCGTCCAACTTCCCGCACGCGCTCGAGCGCCCCGATTCCGAGCTCGCGCAGCAGATCACCAAGGATCCGTTCACCCTCGAGTTCCTCGCCATCGACGGCGACGCCGTCGAGCGAGAGCTCGAGGATCGACTCGTCGAGCGCATCATCGACACCCTGCGCGAGCTCGGACCCGGGTTCGCGTTCGTCGGCCGCCAGGTCCACTTCGAGGTCGAAGGCGACGACTTCTTCGTCGACCTGCTGTTCTTCCACGTCGAGCAACTCCGGTACGTGGTCATCGAACTCAAGACCACCAAATTCGACCCGCGCGACGCCGGCCAGCTCGGCTTCTACGTCACCCTGGTCGAGGACCGGCTGCGGCGACCGCAGCACCAGCCCACGGTCGGGATGCTGCTGGTCGCCGACAAGAACGAGTCCGTCGTCCGGTACGCCCTGGCCGGCACCACCCAGCCGATCGCCGTCTCCCGCTACGACCTCACCCCCGCCGAGCAGGCCGCGCTCCCCGCCGAGGACGCCCTCACCCGCGCGGTCGCCCTCGAACTCGACGACCGCACCCCGCAGTAGGCGCACCCCCTCGGCACCACACGGCACGGAGTGGATCCGGTGGGTGAGGTGGGGGAGTTCGTGTCCGACAAGGGGAGCGGGCGGTCCGGCCGCGCCCACCGCCGGAGCCGCCACGAGAGCTCCCCTCCACAGCGGGGGGACAGGACCGGCGACATGGCCCCACAGGAGTCCCCGCTGGGCCGGCTCCGCGCCGTCTCTCCACGGCCGTCGGAGTGGTGCCCACCGGTCAAGTCCCGTGAGGTGGTGTACGACGTCGTCGTGTGATTCCTCGTCGGTGGATCAGGCAGTCAAGGCCGGTGTCACCTCCTCGGTGTCCTCGGTGACACTGTCGGCGGGCTTGTCGGTGCGGGAGCGAGCCAGCACGTCGAGGCCGAGGTAGCGGCGGCCTTCGATCCACTCGTCGTGCTGCTCGGCCAGCACCGCCCCGACGAGTCGGATCAGCGCGGTACGATCCGGGAAGATCCCCACCACATCGGTCCGGCGGCGGATCTCCTTGTTGAGGCGCTCCTTTATCCGGCCCTCAGGGATGAGATCAACCCTGATCTCACATCGAATCAGCGATCGAGACGCTGCAAGTGGTCGGTCAACGCCTCAGCGACACGATGATGCCGGGCAGCTTCATCGGGCCATCCACGGTCACGAGCATCGACCTCGAGAGCCTGGATGTCGGTGCGTTGCGCCTCGAGCGCGCCGCGGAACTCAGGTCCGGTGACGAAGTTGTCGCAGGTCTCGCAGATGTTGGCATAGGGACACGCACCCGCGCTCTCGTGACGGGAACAGTAACCGTGGGCAACACGCGTTTTGAGCATCTCACTGCCGAGCCAACTCACCGCGTCGGGGACGATCGGTTTGCCGACCGGAGTGAGCGTGAACCGCCGCCGCATCTTGCCCATCGCCTGGTCATAGGCATCCCGCAACGTCGGTGAAGCCAAAGTGGCGTAACGCAAAGTCATCTGCGGAGTGACATGCCCGAGCAACGCCATCAACGCCTGCAGGCTCATCCCGGCGTTGGCGAGTTCGGTGGCCCAAGTATGCCGCAGCTGATGCGGGGTCACCACCAACGGCGCACCCCCGGCCCCACGCAGTCCGCAAGCCTCGACGGCAGCGAGCAGACCGTTGCGCAGCCGGGTCTGGCTGAGACGGCGGCCGTGTGCGACGAACAGGAAATCGGTCAACTCTCCGGTGCGGGGATGCGGCAATGGCCGACAGATACCACGCCCGCCGGTCCACTCGTCCAACGCGGCGATAGTGGTCGCCGAGAGCGGGACCATGCGTTCGGTGGCGAGCTTGCCCAACGGAACCTTGAGCCAGGTCCCGGCCGGGCCGTAATCGATGACGCTGCCGAGCTCGAGATCCAGTAGCTCCCCGACCCGCAGACCGGCTCCGCGCAGCACCGTCAACCCGATACGAGCGAACGAATCATCCAGCTGGGAAACCGCATTCATCACCGCAGCATCGATGTCGGGCGGCAATGCCCGCGGAAGCGGTTGGTCGAGTTTCGGGACGTCGGCGGCGAAGACCAGACGGCGCGGTGGGGCCTGCTCCCAGCCCCATTCGGTGATGTCCTCGAGCAGGTTGCGCACGCTCAGTACCGTCGATTGGATCACGGCCTTGGAGATGATGCGCCCGGCCCCGGCAGCGGCGCGTTGCCCACGCCAGGTGCGGGTGCGATTCCAGACGAGGAAGCCCTCGATGTGACTGCGGTCGAGATCCTCGAGGGAGGTGACCTCGGGATGGTTGGTGGTGAGGTAGTCCGCGAACGGCAGCAGGTCGTTGATCAGCGATTCGGCCGATTTCGGGCGGAGCACCGATGCCCGGACGGTGACGTAACGCAACAGGGCCTCGCGGATCGGATCGGCCATCGGGGCGTCGGCGAAGCGTTGGGCGTAGGTGCGGGCCCACGGTCGGCGCCGTGGTGGGGTGTCGACGATGCGGGCCTGAAACAGCATTTGTCGCAGTCCCGCGATACGGTTGCGGTAGGCGCGTTTCGATGTATCCGGGATTGACTGTGTGGCAGCCAATGCGGCGTCGAACTCGCCGACGGTCTCGGCGCTCACACCGCTGACGGAACCGCCGTGCCAGGCGAGCAGCACCGCCAGGCACTCGCCGAGGACGGTCTCGACCCATTGCGGTGTCCACCCCAAAACCAGGCCGGCGGCCCGGACCGCGGCGAACCCGTCCGGGTCGCGGTCCTCGACGGCCCGGCCGAGTCCGGTGAGGTTCTTGACGGCCGCGAGTTCGAGGTCGAGCCGCAGGTTGCCGCGTCCGATGAGGTGACACAGCAGTGGCCAGGCCCCGGTGCGGCGTAGTTCGGCCAGCCGGTCGGCAGCGGGTCGGGTCATCCAGTCCCGCAAGTCCGGATGCGTGGTGAGGAAGGTGGTCGCGATGAGGGTGCGAGCGCGCACCGACCTGTCGCTGAGCCCGAGGCTGGCGACGTGCTCGAGGTAGTCGGTGAGCACCGCACCCGGTCCGGCCGGCAGGACGACCGTCGCAACCACCGCGGTGCTCATTGTCGTGTTCCGGCGAGACTGGCGCGGGCCGCGCCGTATTCGGCGGCGAGCTGCTCGACCGACAAATGCACATATTCGGCAGTGGTGTCCGGAGACACATGCCCCATCAATTCTCGCAGCACCATCAGATCGATTCCGGCGGCAGCGAGTTCGGTGCCGTAGGTGTGGCGCAATCGGTGCGGACGCACCCTCGTCGCACCGGAGAGGTCCCGGTGCCGCCGGAACAGCGACCGCAGTCCCGCCTCGGTCACCGGCGCCCCCGCGGTGGGGCCGCGCAGCACCACGAAACACTCCTCGGTCGCCAACCCCGGTGGCCGTTCGAGGCGCAGATAGGCCGACAGTTCGGTGAAGAACACCGCATCGACCGGCACCACCCGTTCCTTGCAGCCTTTGCCGAGCACCCGGAGTCGTCGCTGGCCGAAATCGACGTCTGCCAACCGCAGGGATCGCACCTCGGCGTTGCGCAGCCCGCCGAACAGCATCGCCCACAACATCGCTCGATCCCGATGGGTGCGCAGCGACGCCGCAAACTGCTCGATCGCGTCGGCGTCGAGGGACTCGGGCAGTAGCCGCGGTTGGCGTACCAGCCTGCCTCCGGCTCGGGGTCGGCCCGGCCCGAGGTGTCCGAGCAGTCCTCGCGCTGGTGGTCGCAGTCCCTGTCCGCGCCGCGGTGAGGGCACCGGATTTTCGGTGCGTATCCCGGTCATCACCAGGTATTCGAACAATGCGCGTATCGCCGCGACTCGTCGGTTGATCGTCGATGCCGCAGTGCCCCGATCACCTCGTGTCGCCATGCCTGGGCGGGGTTTGCGGTGCACGTTCTGCCAGTCGACCCACTCGAACACCGTCACCGGCGTCACCGCAGCCACCGTGAGGTCGCGATCGAGCAGGAATCGGGCCAGATTGAGCACGTCGAACGCATATGCCCGCACCGTTGCCGAACTGAATCCGCGTCCGGCCAGATGCGTCAGGAACGCGTTTGCTGCTGCGCATCCTTCCCATTGGCCGTCGATCACATGCCCGTTGCTGCTGATGCGCACCCGAACGGTCATTGTCCGCCGCCTTTCGATCGGAGCCGACACCGCCAGCATGCGCCTCAACCGGTCGTCGGCTCAGGACCTCACGCTGCAACCGTGATCGTGTCGTGGGAGGGCCGGTTAACCGATAGCGGATTGTTGCTCCAGATCTGTTTCCAGATCTGCTTCGGGAACGCGGTGAACGCCAACAGATCCGACCGGACGGCGTCGAGGTGATCGGCCACCTTCGGCAGCTTCTCGGTGAGTGCATCGATGATCCGATCATATTGTGCGTGAACGGAATCCGCGTCGGGTTGGTCGTACACGGAGTGCAGCAGTGTCTTCACCCAGGGCCACGACGACTTCGGGGTGACGGCCATGAGGTTCGTCGCGTAGTGGGTGCGGCACCGCTGCCAGGAGGCGCCGGGCAGGGTGGCGCCGATCGCCGCGACGAGGCCGGCGTGGGCATCGGAGGTCACCAGTCTCACCCCGGACAGGCCGCGGGCGACCAACCCGCGGAAGAAGGTCAGCCAGCCGGCGCCGTCCTCGGCGGAGGTGACGTCCAGCCCCAGGATCTCGCGGTAGCCGTCGGCGTTGACCCCGACCGCGACCAGGGCGTGCACGTTGACCACCCGGCCGTTCTCGCGGACCTTGAGG